>CAITZE010000086.1 GCA_903896775.1 uncultured bacterium | reverse complement strand
CGGAGATTTCTGCGGCGCGGATTTCCATTTATCCGACCCCTTTCATGGCGAGCTTCATGCGTTGAAGTTTTGATTTCAGGGAACTGTCCACCATGCGCGAACCGATTTTCACAATCAGGCCGCCGAGGATGGACGGGTCAACTTTCGGGGCGATGTCGACTTTGCGGCCGACGGCCTTCTTAAGCGCTTCCATAAGAGATGCGATTTGGGCATCGCTTAACGGCGCGGCGGAGGTGACTTGCGCGGTGGCTTCGCCACGGCGATCAGCCAGAATGGCGCGGAAGCCAGCGATGACGCCGGTCAGCGCAAACAGACGGCGATTGGCGGCCAAAAGGCCCAGGAATTTCAGCGACAGCGGCGAGAGCTGGGCTTTGGCGGCAAGGGCTGCCATGGCCTTGCTTTGCTCGTTCCGCGAAATCACCGGGCTCTTGAGAAAGCGGCGGAAATCATCGCTCTCATCGATCATTTTTTGCAAAGAAGCGAGATCGGCGGCTACGGCATCAAGCGCGCCTTTTTCGTCAGCCAGGTCGTATAAAGCGGACGCATAACGCCCTGCTACGCCACTGACCCTTACGTCGTCCGCTGGCACGTGAAAATCGCCCCTTTAGAACCCAACTTTTATTCCGCCCCGGACGTTCGTAAAACCGTCATCCGTACGCCCCCGGACAGTCAACCTAAGTGGTTGATTTATATTGCGATTTTACCGCTAATCGAGACCGCGATCATCACCGCCGGCGGGTTGGTACCATACCGGCTATGGCGTTGCAACAGACTCACATCAGTGCAGATCAAATCGGGGCTAAATCAATAGAAGCTGTAGGGGTCGACATCGATCTGGATCCGGACCGAGGACGGCGTTTTGACCCGAGCCAGCCAGTCCCGGACGAGGTCCTGGGGTGGCGTATTCCGGCGGGTTTTGAGCAGCAGCCGGTGGCGATGGCGGCCCCGCAGCAAGGCCATAAAGGCCGGCGCCGGCCCCAAAACCTCGATCCCCTCGCCTTCGGGCGCGGCAGCCGCCAGCCCGCGGCCCGCGGCAATCACAGCGCCCTCGTCGGGTCCGGAGAGAATCAGTGCCGTCAGGCGGCCAAAGGGCGGCATGTCCAAATCCTGGCGGGCAGATACTTCGCTGGCTATGAAACTGTCCTCGTCGCCCGAGATCAGCGCCTGCATGACCGGATGGGCGGGGTCGTGGGTTTGGAGGAAAACGCGACCTGGTTTGTCGGCACGGCCGGCACGGCCGGCAACCTGATGCAAAAGCTGATGGGTGCGCTCGGCGGCACGCAGGTCCCAGCCCGACAACCCTAAGTCCGCATCCACCACGCCAACAAAGGTTAGGCCGGGAAAGTGGTGACCCTTGGCCAACACTTGCGTGCCGACGAGAATGTCGATGCGCTTGGTGAGAATATCTTCGATGAGTTCCGCCACCGCCGATGGCCGCTCGAGCGTATCGCTCGCCACCACCCGCACGCGTGCATCGGGCCAGCGCGCGATGGCTTCTTCGGCGACGCGCTCGATGCCGGGGCCGCAAGGCACGAAGGAATCGGCAGCCCCACAAGACGAGCAAGTCTCCGGCAATCGCGCGCTATAGCCGCAGTGATGACACTGCAGTTTGCGGGTTAAGCGATGCTCGACCAGCCATGCGGTGCAACGCGGGCAGTTCAAGCGATGTCCGCAGGTCCGACATAACGTGAGTGGCGCATAGCCACGCCGGTTCAAAAACAACAGCGCTTGATCGCCGCTGGCCAGCGTTTGATCGATGGCTTTCACAAGCGGTGGCGAGAGCCACGCCCGGCCCCAGCGGCCCTTCTCTGGCGGATGGGCTTTCATATCGATCACACCGATGCGCGGCAAAGTCGCCGCACCGTAGCGTTGCGGCAGATGCGCGACGCCATAACGCCCGCCCTGCACATTGATGATGGTCTCGAGCGACGGTGTGGCGGAGGCCAAAATAATCGGAATGGCACCTTCGCGCGCGCGCACCACCGCCATGTCGCGGGCGTGATAGATGACGCCCTCTTCCTGTTTGAAGGCGGAATCGTGTTCTTCGTCGACGACGATGAGACCCAAATCGCGGAAGGGCAAAAACAGTGCCGAGCGCGCACCCACAACCACCTGCGCATCGCCGGTGGCAGCGCCAATCCAGGTTTCACGGCGCGCTTTGGAGGTGAGATCCGAATGCCATTCCGCCGGTTCCGCGCCAAAGCGTTCTTGAAAGCGCGCGAGGCTTTGCGCGGTGAGCGCGATTTCCGGCACCAGCACAAGCACCTGCCGCCCGGCTTTCAGCGTTGCTGCGACGGCTTCGAGATAAACTTCAGTTTTGCCGGAGCCGGTGACGCCGTCCAACAGTGTGACCGAAAACCCAGCGCCAATCCGCGCGCACAGCGTTGCGGCAGCGTCTGCCTGAGCTTGCTCTAAAACAGGTTTTCCGTGATCGGGTTTGGCGCGCGTGAACGGTGATATGGGCTTGGCCTCTACCACCGCCAAAGCCCCAGCCGCAATTAGATCGCGGATCACGGCGGCACCGACGCCGGATTCGCGCGACAGGGCCGCGGCCGATTCAAAAGCGCCTTTCGCGGCCGCTATCAGCAACTTCTCGCGCGCAGCCGTGGGCTTCACGCCGCAGATCGCCAAAGATTTGCCGGTCGCCACAATCGCCGTCGGCACTTTTTGCTGCGGCCAGCGGCGCGCCGGGTTCAAGGTCATCCGCAAGACAGCACCGGCGGGCTGCAATGTGTAGCCCGCAACCCAATCGATGAATTTGCGCAAAACCTCCGGCAGCGGCGGCAGGTCGAGTTGGTGGACAATTTCGCGCAGTTTGGCGGGCGGTACGTCACCGACGCCCGCGCCCCAAATCACACCCACCTCGAAACGCCGCGCGAGCGGCACCTCGACAATGTCACCTGGCATCAGGACTGCACCTTCGGGAACGATGTAGTCGTAGGCCGTGGCGACCGGCAGCGGCAACAGCACGGCAACCCGCATACCAGCGGTAAAGGCTACCGGCGGCATATCGGATGCGGCGATGACGCTAGACGTGGATTGAGAACCAAGCATGGTCTACACTCTATTCCTGAAGCAGCCGGGCGACGCAACAGCCTCGGCACTCCCCGTAACGCAATTTAATTTGGACGCCCGCCTGCCATGAAATTCTTCATCGACACCGCCGACATCAACGAGATCAAAGACCTGGCCGCCACGGGCATGGTCGACGGCGTAACCACAAACCCGACACTGGCCGCCAAATCGGGCAAAAAGTTTGTCGATCTGATCGCGGAGATTTGCGCCGTGGTGCCGGGACCCGTCAGCGCCGAAGTCACCGCGCTCGATCACGCCACAATGATGAAGGAAGCG
>CAITZE010000085.1 GCA_903896775.1 uncultured bacterium | reverse complement strand
GCAAGAAGGCCGACATCAACGCCCGCTGCGAACAGATCCGCCGGCAGGTCGCAGACACCCCCTCCGACTACGACAAGGAACAGCTGCAGGATCGCCTGGCCAAGATCGCCGGCGGTGTTGCGGTGATCAAGGTCGGCGGCGCGACCGAAGTCGAAGTGAAGGAAAAGAAGGATCGCGTTGACGACGCCCTCCATGCCACCCGCGCTGCGGTGGAAGAAGGCATCGTTCCGGGCGGCGGCGTTGCTCTGCTCCGCGCCTCGAAGGTCCTTTCCAAGATCGTCACCGAACATGACGACCAGAAAGTCGGCATCGAGATCGTTCGCCGTGCGTTGCAGGTGCCGTTGCGCCAGATCGCCGAGACCGCCGGTGAAGTCGGCGCTGTGATCGCGGGCAAAGTGTCGGAAAACCCGTCGGTCAACTACGGCTTCGACGCGCAAAGCGGCAAGTACGTCGACATGGTGAAAGCCGGCATCATCGACCCGACCAAGGTCGTGCGTGTGGCTCTGCAGGACGCGGCTTCGGTCGCCGGTCTGTTGATCACTACGGAAGCCATGATTGCTGAACTGCCCAAGAAAGACGAAGGCGGCGCCATGGGTGGCGGCGGCGGCGGCATGGGCGGCGGCATGGGCGGCATGGATTTCTAATCCAGCCTTCCATCAGACTTCACGGGAAGAGAGCCGTACCTTCGGGTGCGGCTCTTTTTCTTTGGGGCATCGCGCCATAACAGGCGCGTGCTATAAGGGCCGCCATGTCAGCCAAACCTTCCAAGTCATTCCTGAAATTCGTCGGCCTCATGGCGCTGCTGTCACTAGCGCCGGTGTCGATGTACATCATCTACACGCGCACGGGCGGCCCGGCGTCGGACAAAGAGCAGAAGTTTCAGAAGAACCTGCGCTATGCGTTCATGCGCGGAGAAGATGCGATTGATTTAGCGCCTCTGGCCGACTGGCCTTACATCAAGGTCTGCGCTTTGGACTCAGGGCTTACGCATGACGAGGTCACCAAAGTCCTCGGCTTCGATTACCAATACTTCGACCAAATGAATTGGCTGCATTTGGCCGGTTTCTGGACGCTGGTGTTCGTCGATGTTGAGCGCGAGGCGAGCTGGGGCATGGCCCGTCCTGTGACTACGATCCGCATTCCGCGCAAGGATCTCGCTGACCTTAAATTACCCGCAGGGGCCAAGGGCACTTGCATCACGCATGATGGCCGCGCCGAGATCGAGCGTCATGCTGCGCCTGTGGGCGAAAGTCCCGTCACGGTCAGTCTGGTCGACGCGCGCCAAGACTAAATCCTGAAAACAAAGCTTTTCCTCGCGTGATCCGTTGCCTCTTGACAGGCAACCAAATGGTTGCATATTGTACGTCATGAGCATGGATGCGGTTTTTAAAGCACTAGCCGATGAGAGCCGGCGGCGATTGCTGGACAGCCTCCACGCGCGCAATGGGCAAACCTTGGCCGAGCTGTCGGCGCATCTGGATATGACGCGCCAGGCGGTGAGCAAGCACCTCGGCATTCTGGAGACGGCCAATCTCATCGCAACCCAGCGCGAAGGCCGCGAGAAGCTGCACTACATCAATCCGGTGCCGATCAACGAGATCGCCGAACGCTGGATCGAGAAATACGAACGCAACAGCCTGCGCACATTGTCGCAGCTGAAGAAAATATTGGAGGACGACAAATGAGTGCCGACATGAAAAGCAAGTTTGACGATTACCGCCCGGAGGTGCATGACAGCGATGGGTTGCTGATGAAAATGGGCAACGGCGAAGTGCTCTGGCGGCCGCTAGACAATCCGCTGGCGCTGCGGCACCAGGTGTTTTCCGCGCCGGGCATCCACGGTTTCGGCCTGCTACAACGCGAGCGGGCGTTCCCGGCG
>CAITZE010000084.1 GCA_903896775.1 uncultured bacterium | reverse complement strand
TCGGCAAGACGCCGCTGTTGTTCCACGGCGGCGCGCTGCGCACCTTTGGCTAGGCGCTAATCGTTTCTGCGCTTGAGCAACCGGTTGAAGAACGTACCCAGCTTGCGCCGCAAGGCCGATTGCACGGCAACCGCCGACATCGCATCCAATTGAAGACCGGCGCGCGTGACGCGATCTTCGTCTACTTCACGGGCCACCACGACCGCGCCGCCGATGGGCAAGTGATCGCCGACATCGGGCTTGCCGTCAAAGCGTGCACTGAACAGCTCGGCGATGGTCAGCTCGCCGACATCGCGGTCGATCGGTAAGGCGTAAAACGCCACCACATCCTTGAGTTTGACATCGCCGGGAAAAGCGAACTCGCCGAAGAACGGCTCGTCCGAGGTCAGCAGTTCGGCATGCGCGGCGAAAATCTGGTCGAGCCGACGTACGCGGTCGGGCGGGGCCAGGAAGTAGCCGTAGTCGCCGGTCTTGAGTGCACCGGCCTGGCCCGGCGTCAGAATATTCTGTCTGCGGATGACAAAGGCCGGCCGCGCCCACACCGGCACCGCCGCGCCGTTCATGACCGCGCTATCGGCGAGGACCGGATAGCCTACCATTTCCAAGGCCAACTGCCCCGGCAGGTCCATTTCAAAACGCTGCACCGGCGCTGCGGTGCGCGGCAGAGCCAGCTTCAACAACTTCGCGGCGGGTGTCAGCGTCCAGCCCTGCACCAGCAGCGATACCAGCACCACGACAAAGGCGACGTTGAAATAAAGCTCCGCATGCGGCACGCCGGACAGCGTCGGAATGGCAGCGAGGAAAATACTCACTGCACCACGCAAGCCCACCCAAGATACAAAAGTTTTTTCCCGCCACGTAAAACCGAAAGGTGCAAGGCACAGCCATACAGCGACCGGCCGCGCGACGAGCAGCAGGAACAAAGCTGTCAGTCCCGCCGGTATGGCATAGAGCAAGAGTTTGCTCGGCGTCACCAGAAGGCCCAGCACGAGGAACATGACGATCTGCGCGAGCCACGTCGCGGCATCGTTGACGGTCACGATGCTGGCCGAGGCACGCAGCGGTCGGTTGCCGAGAATCATGCCGGCCAGATAGACGGCGAGAAAGCCGCTGCCGTGAAGCTCAGACGTAGCAGCATAAACCATCACGGCGGTAGCGATGGCGAGCAACGGATGCAAACCACCTGGCAGATTGACGCGGTTCAAAAGCCATGAAGCGCCAAGCCCGCCTAGCAATCCACCCAGCGCGCCGATCAAGGCATGTGAAGCTAACGTGCTGAGCAGGGCGAGGACGTCGGCGTGAGGCGCGGATCCATCGGCGGTCGCAAGAATGATCTCGGCCAGGACCATCGTCAGGAACACAGCCACGGGATCGTTAGTGGCGGATTCCATTTCCAAGGTGGCGGTGATGCGCTTCTTCAATTCCAAGCCGCCAGTGTGAATGAGGAAAAACACCGCCGCGGCATCGGTAGAGGCGACAATGGCGCCCAGCAAAAATCCGTAGATCAGCGGAATGTTGAAAATATGAACCGCTGCTGCGCCCACAAGACCAGAGGTGATCACTACGCCAACAGTCGCGAGCAAAGTGGCCGGGCCGACTGCGCCACGTAATGTGCTGAGATGTGTGCGCAAACCGCCGTCGAACAGAATGACTGCCAGCGCCAACGAGCCTATCATGTAGGTCAGGTGATAGTCGTTGAAGACGATTCCGCCCGGCCCGTCTTCACCCGCCAGCATGCCGAGGCCCACGAAAACCAGCAACAACGGCGCGCCGAAACGGGTAGCGATCAGGCTGGAGAGGATGCCAAGCATCACCAGCAAAGCGCCGAACAGCAGCAGGCCGTTGATGAGGCTGATGCTTTCCATGGGACGGCGAGAATCCTAATCTGCGGCGGACGACGCGAAAGTATTGCAGACTTGGTTACAAATAGAAAACAGGTTCCGCCGCAGTCAGCGGACGGAACCTGTTAGTCTCAAATGTATCGCAATGTAACGGATGTCTTGCGGGTTAGGCTTGGCCCAGAATTTCTTTCAAGCCGGCATCCATCTCGGCCAGAACAGCGCTCATCAATTTGTCTTTCTTCATGGCGGCCACGTATTTGGCGAGCTTCTTATGGCCTGCAAGCGGTTTGTCGATGCCGATCATCGGCATCACCGCGAGGAACCAGAAGAAAGCTGGAACGGCGTAGCAGTCAGCAATGGTGAGTTTCGCGCCTGTCGCATAGGGCTTTGGCGAGATCATTTTCTCGAGCGCATCGCAGGCCGTATTAAGCATCGCGAGTTTTTCATTGACGATGGCCTGATCGCGTTTGGCCGGATCGCGTTGATGCCAGATCGCGAAGATATTCGGCTGTAAGTATTCACCGACGACTGCCGCGATCAGGCGCGCCTGTGCGCCGGCTTTCGGAACCGTGGGGATCAGACGCTTGGTTTTATATTTGGCGTCAAGGTATTCGACGATCACACCGGACTCAAACAGCGTGACGCCGCCGTCTTTCAGAACCGGCATTTTTCCAAACGGGTTCATCTTGAGAAAGGCAGGGCTCTTATGCCCATCCTTCGGTTTAAGGAGCTTATGTTTCAGCTTTTTATAGCGCGCAGCAATGACGGCGCGGGCCGTGTAAGGCGAATAAATAGAGCCGTAGATATCCATGTCTGTGTCCCCCCAGTTTGGTTGTTTTACGCGAGTGCTTTTTTGAACAAATCGACCGTGCGGCTGTGGGCCAGCGAGGCGGCCTCGGCATTGTAGTGGCGCGGATCGTTGGAACGGCAGAAGGCGTGCTGCGTCCCCGGATAGATATACACCGAAATCTGCGGATTACTCTTCACCGCCGCCTTGATCTTTTCCTGGGCCGGCGCCGGGATGTAGTTATCGTCGCCCGCGAGGTGAAGGATCGTCGGCTTCTTGATCTTGGCGGCTTCACCCAGCTTTCCATCCATACCGCCGCCGTAGTAGCTGGCGCAGGCATCGGTGTCGGTGCGCGCCGCCGCCAGGTATGAAACCAAGCCACCCAGGCAAAAGCCCAAGTGGCCGACTTTGCCGGTGCATCCCGGTAACCCGCGCAGAGTTGTGATGGTGGTCTGAACGTCTTCGACGCCCTTATCGATGTTGAATTTGCCGTAGTAGTCGAAGCCCTGTTTCATCTCGTCATCCTTCATCGGATCCAGCATGACGCCCGGCTTCATGCGCCAGAACAGGTCTAAAGCCAAAGCCATATAACCCTGGCTGGCATACCAGTCGGTGACGCTGCGCACCCAAGGATTGACCCCAAAAATCTCTTGGATAACGACCACGCCGGGGCCTTTACCGCTGGCAGGGGTGGCAAGATAGCCCCCAAATGCTCCGTCCTTGCCGGTGATCGTAATGTCTTTGCCTGCCATGTTTATCTCCCTGAATAGTGTCGGCGCTGATTGTATTGTAGGGTGACGCATAACCGGCTTCTACTTTGATTTGAAGGCACCTATGGCTGCGGCCTCGCGTAAACCAAAAAAAACCATCCCCAAACCTACACGTTCTGATCGCACGGGCTCTAACCGTCTTATTGTCGGGATCAGCGGCGCGTCAGGTGTCGTCTACGGCGTGCGGCTTTTGGAAGTGCTGAAGGACGCGGGGTTCGAGACTCATCTGGTGATGTCCAAGTCGGCCGAGATCACGCTTGCTTACGAAACCGACCTGAAAATCGCGGCGGTCAAAGCCCTGGCGCATACGGTCTATCCCAACAGCGATATCGCCGCCGCCATTTCCTCAGGCTCATTCAAGACGCGCGGCATGATTATCGCGCCCTGTTCGATCCGCACGGTTTCGGAGATAGCGACCGGGGTAACATCCTCGTTGATGTCGCGGGCCGCCGATGTGGTGCTGAAGGAGCGTCGCCGCCTGGTGCTGATGGTGCGTGAAAGCCCTTTGCACACGGGGCATCTCCGCACGCTGACCACGGCTTCCGAAATCGGCGCCATCATTGCGCCGCCGCTGCCGGGTTTTTATGCTAAGCCTGAAACCATCGCTGACATGGTCGATCATACGGTAGGGCGCGTGCTGGATTTGTTTGACATCGATGTAGGGCTCGTCCGCCGCTGGGGCGAAGCGCAATGAACGCGGCGCAACCGATCGGTAAAGGCAATCCGTTGTGGGATTTCGTCACCTGGGCTTATGCCGAGCCGGGTGTCGAGAAGGCGTGTCTCGCCTTACAGAACCGTCTCAATGCCGACGTCAACATGGTGCTGTTCTGCGCATGGCTGGCCTATCGCGGCACCGGCACGTCGCACCTTGCCAGGTACTTGGGCGCGGCGCTGAAGCTGTCGCGGGATTGGCAGCGTAACCTTGTTGCACCTTTGCGCGGTTGTCGCGAGAACTTGAAAGACGTCATCGAGGCTTCGTCTCTGGTCGGCAACGACCGCGCCGCCGCCGCTGAACTGCGCGACCGCATCAAACAATGCGAAATGGATATGGAGCAACTGCAGACGCTGGCATTCTATTCGCTGGTCAGCGACGGCAACGACGAGGGCGTGGCCCGTTCGCCCAACGAACAGAAAGACGATGCCCTCAATAACCTCACGGTCTACTTTTCCGCGACCGGCGTGAAGCTCGACCCCTTGGGTCAGACGCATGTCATGCGCATCCTGACGGCTGTGTTCGGCGCCTAATCTTAACTCGGTATGACGCCTATTTGACGGACTGCTATCTCCGGTGGGTCATCTGCGGATTTTTGCGCGAAATAGTAGTTAATCACGTCCCGCAAAACGTGTGTCAGCCCGTTCTACGTGCATCCAACCCATTGGAATTATGCTTTTTTCTTGCCGTTCATCGGCAAATCCCTTCATTCTGTGCGCCTTCTAGGGGACGTGTTGGGGGAGTGATGTTTAGGACCGAGGGTGCCGCGAATTTTCTCGCGGCGTGGCGTGAGCTTTGTCGGGACGAAGCCACACCACATTTCCGTACTGCATTTCAGCAGCTCTCTCCCAAAATCCTGCCGCGCATTGTGATCTTAGAAAAGACACCTGAGGTTAAATACATCATCCGCTTCATGGGCACCGCGCGTGCCCTGATATGGGGCGAGGATTTGACCGGCAAAGACTTCATGCTGCTCATGCCCGATTCCATGCGGACCACAGCCAATCGCAACATGACCACGATGCTGGATCACCCCTGCGGCATGTCTTATGTCGCCGATTATGTGACGTCGAGCGGGCGTGAACTGTTGATCGAGCACATCACTGTGCCGGTTGATAACGATGCGGGCCTTCCGCGCCGTTTGCTGAATTACGCGGAAGAAGTCACCACCGGCGATTACGTCGATCCGCGCGGTCAGGTCCAGGCTGTCTCGGAACGGCAGTGGATCGACATTGGTGCAGGTTTACCGGCCAAGCCGCCGGTAAAGTAGATCGCCACGCTTATTGTTGCGGCTGAAAATAATCCAGGACGCGCCGTGCGACTTTGTCGGGCTGGCGTAGGTATGGCAGGTGATCGGCGTCGGCGATCACCGCGAAATTGCTTTTCAAGTCCTGCGCCAAGCGGTCGCCATCCGTCACAGGAATAACCGCGTCGTTGCCGCCCCAGACCACCAATGAAGGCGCTTTGATTTTGGCAATCTCGCCCGGCAGCGCGGCGTCTTCGGCGGAATGTTGCCAGGCACTCATCATGACACGCAATGAGTCGGTTGTGCCTTCGACATGGGCGAGGCGCATCCAACGGCAATTGGGCTGCCTGCCGCAATTCTGCGCGACAAAGCCGAAAG
>CAITZE010000083.1 GCA_903896775.1 uncultured bacterium | reverse complement strand
GTGCAACCTTTCAGCGGCGACACGTCGATCTTCATTACGCCGGGCACACCCATTAAAACCGCAGATATTCTCATGACGAACTTTCATCTGCCGAAATCGACGCTCTATATGCTGGTCTCGGCCTTCGCGGGCATGGAGACCATGCGCGCCGCTTATGACCATGCTAGTGCAGAGGGCTATCGCTTCTATTCCTATGGCGATGCTAGTTTGTTGGAACGGACCTCCCGCCCATGACCGCTGCGTTTTCGTTCCAGATTTCGGCTACCGACGGCGCGGCGCGGCGCGGACGCCTCACCACTGCTCACGGTGTCATCGATACGCCGGTCTTCATGCCGGTGGGTACCGCAGCCACGGTCAAGGCGATGTTGCCGGAAACGGTCGCGTCCACCGGGGCGCAGATCATTCTCGCCAATACCTATCACCTCATGTTGCGACCTGGCGCCGAGCGCGTCGCCAAGTTCGGCGGCGTGCGTAAGTTCATGAATTGGCCGGGACCACTCTTGACGGATTCCGGCGGCTACCAAGTCATGTCGCTCGCGAAACTGCGCAAGATGAACGAAGACGGTGTAACGTTTCAGTCCCATATCGATGGTTCAAAACACCATCTGACGCCGGAACGTTCGATCCAGATCCAGCATCAGCTCGACGCCACCATCACCATGGCCTTCGACGAGTGCACACCTTTTCCGGCAGAGAAGGACGCGGTCGCGGAAAGCATGCGCATGTCCATGCGCTGGGCGAAGCGCTCCAAACAGGCCTATGTGCCGCGCGAAGGGTATGGCCTCTTTGGCATTGTGCAGGGTGGCATCCACGAGGATTTGCGCGCGGAATCGGCAGACGCTCTGCGCGAGATCGGCTTTAACGGTTACGCCATTGGCGGCCTGGCGGTAGGCGAGGGACAGGAACTGATGTTCTCCACGCTCGATCACACCATGCCGCATATGCCGCAGAATTTTCCGCGCTATCTCATGGGCGTCGGGAAGCCGCTTGATATCGTCGGCGCGGTCATGCGCGGCTGTGACATGTTCGATTGTGTTTTGCCGACGCGCTCGGGGCGTACCGCGCAAGCCTTCACGCGCTACGGCACACTTAATTTGCGTAACGCGCGGCATGCCGACGATCATCGCCCGCTGGACGAAACGGTCGATTGCCCCGCCAGCCGCAATTACACCCGCGCCTATTTGCATCATTTGTTCCGCAACGACGAAATGTTGGGGCCGATGCTACTGACCTGGCACAACGTTGCCTTCTACCAGCAGATGATGAAGGGCTTGCGCGAGGCTATCTCCAGCCAACATCTCGCGGCCTTTGCCGCCAATTTCGCCGCCGACCAAAATCGCGGCGACGCGGAAGACGCCAATGACGACGACGCCTGACCGCGAAGCCATTCGCGCCTTCGGGCGCGAGTTAGGTTTCGATGTTGTCAGATTCGCGCGCGCCGAAACGCGGCCCCAGACCCAAAAGTATCTCGCGGACTTTCTTGCCGAAGGTCAGCACGGCGACATGGGTTGGCTCGAAGCCAACGCCGACCGCCGCGCCGATCC
>CAITZE010000082.1 GCA_903896775.1 uncultured bacterium | reverse complement strand
TCGTTTTGCGGAAATAAGCCCTTCCGCGAGCGTTGAATCGCCCACATTGAATCCATGAGCGGCACCCCTTACCTTGAGGGGATGGATACCGTAACTCCGCCCGTTACCACATCTACTGACCGCCTCTCCGCGTTGCGCGCCGCCATGCGTGCGGCCAAGGTTGATGGCTATCTCATTCCGCACGGCGACGAACATCAGGGCGAGTTCAATGCGCCTTATGCCGAACGCCTGAAGTGGCTGACGGGTTTCGCGGGGTCGGCTGGTATCGCCGTTGTTCTTGGCGATGAAGCCGCGATCTTTGTCGATGGGCGTTACACGCTCCAGGTCCGCGATCAGGTCGACGGCGCGCTCTATCAATACCGCCATATGATCGACGAGCCGGCCTCGGCCTGGATTGTCGAACATGCCAAGGCCGGCCAGAAAATCGGCTTCGATCCGCGTTTGCACACACCCGCCGGTCTCGCGCGTTTGGAAGATGCCGCCCTGAGGGTGGGCGCCGTGCTGGTGCCGCTCGCGCACAACCTCATTGATCAAATCTGGACCGATCAACCCGCGCGGCCCCAAGCGCAGGTGATGGCTTACCCGGAAAAATTCGCCGGCCGCACGGCAGCCGAAAAACGCGCACTCATCACCGAGGTATTAAAGAGCGAGGGCATGGATGCCTTCTTCTTCACAGCGCTCGATTCCATCGCTTGGCTGTTCAACATTCGCGGCAATGATGTTGAATACAGTCCGCTGACTTATGCCTATGCGCTGCTGTTCGCCGATGGCAAAGCCGTGCTGTTTATCGATCCAGCCAAGGTATCCGCTGATGTCGCAGAGCATCTGGGATCACAGGTGTGCTTGGCGTCTTACGACGGCCTCGATGCTGAATTGGCGAAGCTCGATAAATCCTTTGCGGTCATCGGCCTTGATCGGGACACCGGTTCACGCTGGGCTTACGACCGCCTTGCCGCGGGACGTAAAGTCAAAATCACCGCCGATCCGTGTACAGCCTTGAAGGCCCGCAAACATCCGGCCGAACTGCAAGGCGTACGCGACGCCCATGTGCGTGATGGCGCGGCGCTTTCGCGGTTTCTCGCCTGGCTCTCGAAAGAGGCATTGAAGGGCACACTCACCGAAGTCACCGCCGCCGATCGCCTCGAGCAGTTCCGCGCCGAGAGTAATACCTTCCGTGGGCCAAGCTTTGCGACCATCGCGGGCGCTGCCGGCAACGGCGCTATTGTGCACTACCGCGCATCGCCTAAAACTGCCGCACGTATTCAGCCCGACATGGTGATGCTGCTGGATTCCGGCGGCCAATATCTTGACGGCACCACGGACGTCACGCGCACCTTCGCTGTCGGTAAAGCCACGGCAGAACAGAAGCATCGCTTCACGTTGGTGCTGAAGGGACACATTGCCTTGGCAATGGCGCGTTTCGTCAAAGGCACCACCGGCAGCCAGTTGGATGCGTTGGCGCGTCATGCGCTGTGGCAGGAAGGCCTCGATTACGATCACGGCACCGGCCACGGCGTTGGCACTTATCTCGGTGTGCACGAAGGCCCGCAGCGCATCAGCAAAGTCGGCAATACCGTGGCGCTTGAGCCCGGTATGGTGATCTCCAACGAGCCCGGCTACTACAAAACCGGCGAATACGGCATCCGC
>CAITZE010000081.1 GCA_903896775.1 uncultured bacterium | reverse complement strand
CATGAAATCGCCGAGGCCCACGGTTACAAACTTGTGGGTCACCGGCTCGAGCTGTTCGTGGTACCGCTGGACTCCGAAAAAGAAACAGAACGATAACACGACATATTGTGGCCTCGCAGGTACAGTCTTGCGATAGGTAGGACGGATCACCCAGGCTTTGTCATAAACCTAGGCTTTCTGTCATAAATAAGTAACAATGGACGTGGAGGAGCGGAGCGCCATGGGAGTCCCTTTGACGGTCCGAGGCCTTACGAGATCGACGCTTCAGTCGACGGTGTTGCTGACGCGTAAAACCGGATCGACTTTAAAGTCGACCATCCAACGAACCCTGCAGCTTCTGGGACGACGCAAGAACCACCCCCGCAACAGACATGGACGCGGATTTAACATGACCGTTCTCCTTCCCCAGACTATGCACCAAAAGCTTTTGTCCGGCGCATCGCTGACGTCGGCTCACGGTGCCGATACACTTGCCAAAGTGAGCGAGTTCACGACGGCCGGAACCGAGTTTGTGCGTGATCCCAACCGCAGCATCGAGCCGGTAGTCGCCGGAAACCAGATTATCCGCCTTGCAAGTTCGGCCAATGAGCTGGATGCCGCCCAGGCCCTGCGCTACCGCGTGTTCTATGACGAGATGGGCGCACGCCCCTTGCCCGAGATGGCCGCAACACAGCGCGACTTCGACCGCTATGACACAGCCTGCGACCACCTGATCGTGGTCGACCAACAGCGTCCTCACGATACCCAAGTGGTTGGAACCTACCGCATCATGCGCCGCGAACATGCGCGCGCGGTCGGCGGTTTCTACTCGGCTTCGGAATACGACATCTCGAAGCTGATCAGCTTTCCAGGCGTGGTTATGGAACTCGGCCGCTCCTGCGTCGATGCGGCCTATCGCGACCGCGCGACATTGAACCTGCTTTGGCGCGGCATTGCCGAGTATCTGAATGTCCACAACATCGACCTGATGTTCGGCTGTGCGAGCCTTCCTGGCACAGACCCCGAGCAGCTCGCCGTACAGCTGTCTTACCTTTATCACTATCATCTGGCGCCCGAAGCTTTGCGTACCAAAGCTCTGCCCGAGCGCTTCGTGAACATGAACCGGCTGCCCAAGGAAGCCATTGATCCGAAGCGCGCGCTGGCCAGCTTGCCGCCGTTGCTGAAGGGTTATCTGCGCGTCGGCGCATTTGTCGGCGAAGGCGCTGTTGTCGATCATCAGTTCAACACTACCGACGTCTGCATCATCGTCAAAACCGAAATGATCGCTGGCCGCTACACGCGCCACTACGATCTCGAAGAGCGTCACGGGACTGCGTCATTCAAACGCGCGTCTTAAGTCTCCCACTTCCGCCTGAGCCGACGCTGCCGACTACTCGTCTTGGATCGGCTGTCGCGGCGCTGCGTCTAATTGGGTTTCTAGTAGCCTCGCTTGCAGCAACACTCGTCGCCGGCATTCTCAACGGCCTTCACATTAATTCTGCGCCGTTCCGGCGTTGGTACTATCGCATCTTGCGCAAGATCGTCGGCTTGCGCGTGATCGTGCGCGGCCAGGAAAACACCGAACGGCCCCATCTGGTCGTGAGCAATCACATCTCATACTTCGATATCGTCACCCTGGGCTCGCTCGTGGCCGGTGATTTTGTTGCCAAAGCCGACATCGCCAACTGGCCGATCTTCGGCATCATGGCCAAGGCCGGTAGAAGCGTTTTCATCGACCGCAAGCGCAGCGCCACCAGCGATGCACGCGACCAGATTCAAGAGCGTCTGGATGCCGGGGACACGCTGATCATGTTTCCCGAATCCACATCCGGCGACGGCAATCGCATGAAGCCCTTCAAAAGCGCTCTATTCACCGTGGCCGAACGGCAGGTGGCAGATCGCCAAGGTCACAAACGCAATATCGCGGTTCAACCGGTCTCGATCGCTTACACGCGGTTGAACGGCCTGCCGATCGGTGTGGGTTGGCGGCCTTACGTGGCCTGGTATGGCGATATGGATATGATGCCGCATCTTTGGACAATCTGGAAACTGGGCATCCTGACCGTGGAGGTCACCTTTCACGCGCCGGTGACCCTCGCCGATTTCCCAAACCGCAAGGCCTTGGCCGCCCATTGTGACCAAGTTGTGCGCAACGGCATGGCCGGACTGCTGGCCGGCCGGGCGGCTTAAAGTCTGTTCAAGGGTTAAAGCCTCGCCTTTGCCTTTAAGGCCCT
>CAITZE010000080.1 GCA_903896775.1 uncultured bacterium | reverse complement strand
TCATATGCTGTCCTTCCCTTGAGCTTTCCTGGCCATCCCGGCGCGTGCCGGCATCAGACCTTGGTTTAGCCGAGTTTCAAGTATCCACTTAAATTGCGCTCCGAATACGTCCGATCGGGGGCTGTTTTGTGTCCGCCTTGCTCCCGGCTGGTCCCACCATCCCCGTGTTCGGTGTCGGGCTGCGAGGGCGCAAGTCTAGCGGCTCATAAATCCTGCAACAACAAGGAATTGCCCGGCAGCCCTAGGCCCATTCGGAACCGCACGGAGTTACTTCGTCGATACACCAATATCGCCAGCTTGCCTTCACAGCCGCGCCGGGAAAGGTTACATCCAAGGCGCCGCCGTTCATGGCCTGTCATCAGAGTGACTCTTCGTTCCTATGCCACCCTCCTCCAGCGCGATACCGCAAGTAACTAAGAATGCGACGCAGTCGCTGGTAGCGGTATTGCTGTGCACATATCAAGGTGAAGGCTTTTTGAGCGCGCAATTGAACTCCATTGCCCGACAAAGCCACGGAAACTGGAAAGTATGGGCGTCTGACGATGGCTCAAAGGACGCGACACCCACGATCCTGGAGACCTACAAACAGCAGTGGGGTGACTCCCTGCTGTCCGTCTTACCTGGTCCGCGCGCCGGCTTTGTCGCGAATTTTATGTCGCTCGCGTGCAGCCCCAACATTGCCGCCGACTATTACGCATATGCCGACCAGGATGACGTATGGGAAGACGATAAGACCGCGCGCGCCATAACCTGGCTTGAGACGGTGCCAGAGGAGATTCCGGCACTTTATATGTCGCGCACACGCCTTATCGACGAGGACGGTCATGAACTGGGCTTTGCCCCGCTTTTCACATCCAAGCCACCGAGCTTTGCCAACGCCTTGGTGCAGAATATCGGCGGCGGCAACACCATGGTCATCAACCAAGCCGCGCGCGCGCTCCTCCAGACCTTAAGCAAGGATGTGAAGATCGTCAGTCATGACTGGTGGACTTATATGCTCGTGACCGGCGTCGGCGGGCGCGTGTTTTACGATCCCTACCCGGGTGTGCGCTACCGCCAGCACCGCGGCAACGTGGTCGGCAGCAATGCCGGCGCACTGGCGCGGGCCTGGCGCGCACTGCTGGTCTTTGGTGGTCGGTTTAAAAATTGGGGGGCAATAAATATGCAAGCCCTTGAACGTATCCGCGCGCATCTGACGCCGGAGAATCGCCGCATATTTGATGACTTTTCCGCAGCCCGAGCGGGCGGCCTTTCCTCCCGGCTTTTGGCGCTGAACCGGTCCGGGGTGCATAGACAAGGCTTTATCGATAATATCGGGCTCTACGTCGCGGCCCTCTTCAACAGGCTATAAATTCATGACGATTTTGGTAACCGGTGGCGCCGGGTTTATCGGCGCAAATTTTGTGATTGATTGGCTCGCGGCAAGCAGCGAACCCGTCGTGAATTTCGACAAGTTGACCTATGCCGGCAACCTGGAAAACCTCGCGCGTCTGAAGGGCAATGCCGCGCATATTTTTGTGCAAGGCGACATCGGCGATTACGATCAGGTTTTGCGTACACTCTCCGAACACAAACCGCGCGCGGTGTTGAACTTTGCCGCCGAATCACACGTCGACCGTTCGATCCACAGCCCGGAAGATTTTATCCAAACCAATATTGTCGGCACCTATCGCCTGCTGGAAGCCTTGCGCGCCCACACGGCGACCCTTAGCGCTGCCGAAAAATCCGCCTTCCGCCTTCTGCATGTTTCGACTGACGAAGTGTACGGATCGCTGGGCTTCGATGATGCCGCCTTTACCGAAGATCACACCTACCAACCCAACAGTCCCTATTCGGCCTCGAAAGCAGCTTCAGATCATTTGGTCCGCGCGTATCACCACACCTACGGCCTGCCGGTCATGACGACCAATTGCTCTAACAATTACGGACCTTATCAATTCCCCGAAAAACTGATTCCTTTGATCATCCATAACGCGCTGAACGGCAAACCGCTGCCGATCTACGGCGACGGCTTGAACGTGCGCGACTGGCTATATGTCGGGGATCACTGTTCCGCAATCCGAGCTGTTCTCGAACGCGGCAACGTCGATGAAACCTATAACGTCGGCGGGTGGAACGAAATGTCGAACATCGACGTTGTACACACGCTTTGCGATATCCTGGACGCCGAAAAACCCCGCACCGATGGCCTTTCCTACCGCAAACAGATCACATTCGTGCCTGATCGGCCCGGCCATGATCGCCGTTATGCCATCGATGCCACCAAGATCGATCGCGAATTGGGGTGGAAGCCCGTCGAGACTTTTGAGACCGGCATCCGGCGCACCGTGCGCTGGTATCTCGATAACCAGAGCTGGGTGAAAAACGTCACCAGCGGCGCTTACCGCGATTGGGTCGCGACGCAGTATCGATGAACGTCTCTCTACTAAAGATCAGGAGCCGATGAAAATCCTTCTTCTAGGATCAACTGGGCAGGTCGGTTGGGAATTGCAGCGGTCGCTGGCGCCCTTGGGTGAAGTGACGGCGTGCGATCGCGTCAAGGCAGATCTGTCTGATCTAGACAGCTTGCGCACGGTCGTGCGCGGCGCAAAGGCCGACATCATCGTGAACGCGGCGGCTTATACCGCTGTCGACAAAGCCGAGTCAGAGCCCGACTTAGCAACGCGTGTCAACGCAACTGCTGTCGGACTTCTGGCGGAAGAAGCCGTGCGTGCCCGCGCGCTATTTGTGCACTACTCCACCGATTATATTTTCGATGGCGAGAAAGTCGGAAGCTATGTGGAAACCGACGCCGCCAATCCCGTGAGCCGCTATGGCCTCGGCAAATATCAAGGTGAGGAAGCCGTGCGAGCCGCCGGCGGCCGTCATCTGATCTTTCGCACCAGTTGGGTCTACGCGCCGCGCGGAAAGAACTTCCCCACTACCATCCTAAATCTGGCACGGACACGGGACGAATTGAAGATCGTGGCCGACCAAATCGGAGCCCCCACCAGTGCGGAGCTGATCGCCGATGTGACGGCCCTTGCCGTCAGGCGCGTGGGCCGGTCCGAGGATCTTATTGGGACCTACCACCTGACGGCGGCCGGAGAGACCAATTGGCATGCTTATGCCCGGCTTTTGGTGCGCCTCGCCGCCGCCAAGGGCTACGCCCTAAAAGCCGTTCCAGAGCGGATTCTGCCCATAGCCACCGCCGATTACCCGACACCCGCTAAGCGCATTGCCAATTCCCGCCTGGCAACCGATAAGCTGAGGGCCGCCTTTGGCTTGACGCTGCCGTCGTGGGACGCTCACCTGGGCCGGTTTCTTGAAGAACTTCCGCACGAAAGCGCATAGGCCATGACGACGAAAACACGCAAAGGCATCATTCTAGCGGGAGGTGCGGGCACACGCCTTCACCCGGCGACCTTGGTGCTTTCCAAACAACTGCTTCCGGTCTTCGACAAGCCGATGATTTATTATCCGCTGTCGACTTTGATGCTGGCCGGCATCCGCGACATCCTCATCATTTCCACGCCGCTCGATACGCCGCGCTTCCAACAACTGCTGGGGTCGGGAGAGCAGTGGGGCCTCAATTTCTCCTACGCGGTGCAGCCGTCGCCGGATGGCCTCGCCCAGGCTTTCATTATAGGAGAGTCCTTCCTGGCGGGCGCGCCCTCCGCTCTGGTGCTCGGCGATAACATTTTCCATGGCCACGATTTGCCCGGCCTGTTGGACCCAGCTCATGCCAAAAGCGATGGGGCTACTGTGTTTGCCTATCACGTGAATGATCCAGAACGGTACGGCGTGGTGGAATTCAGCAATGCCACCTTGAAGGCCATCAGCCTGGAAGAAAAACCCAAGCAGCCGAAATCCAATTTCGCGGTGACGGGTTTATATTTCTACGACGGCCGCGCGGTGGATTACGCTAAAGCCTTAAAGCCTTCGGCACGCGGCGAATTGGAAATCACCGATCTCAATCGCACATACCTTAATGCCGGCACGTTGTCCGTGAACATCATGGGCCGCGGCTATGCCTGGCTCGATACCGGCACCCATGAGTCCATGCTTGAAGCTAGCCAATTCATTGCCACGTTGGAAAAGCGCCAGGGCATGAAAGTCTCCTGCCCCGAGGAAATTGCCTTCCGGCGTAAATGGATCGACGCGGCACAGTTGCAAAAGCTTGCCGAGCCCTTGGCCAAGAACGATTACGGCCGCTATCTTAAAAATCTGCTGACGGAGCCGATGTTCCAATGAAGGCGACACGTCTCGCTATTCCCGATGTAATTTTGATCGAGCCGAAGGTCTTCGGCGACGCGCGCGGCTATTTTTATGAAAGCTATAATCGCCGCGCTTTCCAAGAAGCCACCGGGATCGATCCGAATTTTGTGCAGGACAATCATTCCTGCTCCATCAAAGGCGTCCTGCGCGGATTGCATTATCAAATCCGGCAAACGCAGGGGAAACTCATTCGCGTGCTTGACGGCGAGATCTTTGACGTTGCCGTCGATATTCGCAAATCTTCGCCGACATACGGCCAATGGGTCAGCGAGACACTCTCGTCCGAAAACAAACGCGAAATGTGGATCCCGGAAGGCTTTGCGCACGGCTTTGTCGTGACGTCTGAGACAGCTGTCGTGTTTTACAAGGCCACGGACTACTGGGCGCCAGAGCACGAGCGCTGCATCGCCTGGAACGACACCAGCCTTGCCATCCAATGGCCTGTGAGCGGGACGCCAACCTTGTCCGCCAAAGACCAAAAGGGCGCGCTATTGAATTCGGCAGAGACGTTTGCCTGATGAAGCAGGCGTCTGCATCGCCGCGAGAAATTGTTGAAAGCGCGTGGCGCAATCGCGCGCTCATCGTCATGTTGGCCAAACGCGATGCGCTGGGCCGCTACCGTGGCTCCGCGCTCGGGATCGCATGGTCGTTCTTCTATCCCCTGCTGATGCTGACAGTTTACACCTTCGTCTTTAGCGGCGTGTTCAAAGCGCGCTGGACCGGCGGGAATGGCTCGACGACTGAATACGCACTCATGTTGTTCGCCGGGCTTCTGGTGTTCACGATGTTCGCCGAATGCCTTAATCGCGGGCCGTCCTTGATTCTCACCAATGTCAATTACGTCAAGAAGGTCGCCTTCCCCTTGGAAATCCTGCCGTGGGTGGCTTTTGGTGCAGCGCTCTTCCATTTGGTGATCACGCTGTTCGTTTGGCTGTTATTCTATGTCGTATTGTTCGGCATACCCCATGCGACGGTAGTCCTGGTTCCGGTGGTTTTGCTTCCGCTGGCGCTCATCATCCTTGGCCTGACCTGGTTTCTCGCGGCTTTAGGGGTCTATCTGCGGGATGTCGGGCAAATCGTGGGGGTCGTGACATCGACATTGATGTTCCTGTCGCCGATCTTTTATCCCCTTACGGCGATCCCTGAACGCATGCGGCCGTTTCTATATCTTAATCCATTGACCCTTGCCGTTGAGCAGGTTCGCGACGTGCTGATGTTAGGCAAGCTGCCGGACTGGCCGGCACTCGGCGTGTTCTCGGCTTGCGGCATCGCTGTCGCTTGTGTCGGCTTCGCGTTTTTCCAGAAGACACGCAAAGGATTTGCGGATGTCCTCTGAAATCGCCATTCGCGTCAGCAATCTCTCGAAGTGTTACCAAATTTACGATCGCCCGCATCACCGCTTGATGCAGAGCATCTTCCGCCGCAAAAAGTATTTTCGTGATTTTTGGGCTTTGCGCGATGTCTCGCTCGAGGTCAAACGCGGCGAAGTCTTGGGCATCATCGGGCGCAACGGCGCTGGCAAATCCACCTTGCTGCAAGCCATCTGCGGCACAGCAACGCCGACGTCCGGCGATGTCACTGTTTCAGGTCGCGTTGCGGCCTTGCTGGAGTTGGGCGCGGGCTTCAATCCCGACTTCACCGGCCGCGAAAATGCTTTTTTGAATGCCGCCATCCTCGGCATGACACGCGACGAGATCGCTGCGCGCTTCGACGACATTGTCGCCTTCGCCGAGCTGGATGAGTTCATTGACGAGCCGGTCAAAACTTACTCGAGCGGCATGTTCATGCGCCTGGCGTTCGCCGTTGCGATCCACGTCAGCCCGGAAATCCTTATCATCGATGAGGCCCTGAGTGTCGGCGACGTTGCCTTCCGCAATAAATGCCTTGAGCGGCTTCAGGTCCTGGTGGGACAAGGCGTGACGATTTTGTTCGTGACCCACGACATCAGCACGCTGCAGCTTTTATGCTCGCGCGTGGTGTGGCTGGAACACGGACAGATTAGAGGTATTGGCGATCCAATCCGCGTCTCGCAGGACTATTATGCCGACGCCTTAGGGCAGAAATCGGCCGAAGTCCCCGTCGCATCCATTCTGGTGCAGCAGGAAACCGGCAAAGCGGTCTTCACGGATACTCATATTGTCGGCGGTGTGGATCAGGAGTTCGCGCCCGGCCAAACACTCGAAATCGCGTTCTCGCTGCTCGCGAAACAGGATCTTGGGCCGGTGGTCTTCAATATCAGCATCTACCGCTCCGACGGCGATTGGGTGGTTGGGCAAACCAGCCGCGACATCGGGAAATATTGGAAGCCCGTGAAAGCCGGTGAAACTTTAAGCGGCTCTGTCCGTTTGTTCCCCCTGAGCCTCGCGCCCGGCGAGTACCGCGTCGCGGTAGGTGCCTGTTCCGCCGACTATACCTTATGCTATGCCCTGACCGACCTTACGATGCGATTTGCGGTGCGGGCACCTTATCCAACGTGGGGCAAGTTCATTCATCCTTGCGAGTGGATCGATAATGACGGCTGATCCAACCTTGCGGAAAATCGATCATGCCTGTCCGGTATGCGGTGATAAAGCGCATGTCGGATTCCTGTGCCATGTGGATGGCGCGGACGTTTATACCTGCGCGACCTGCCGCGCCGATCACGTTTTCCCGATGCCGAGCGAGCAGGCCTTAAAGAGCTATTACGATCGCAGCGCATGGTTCGAAGGCGGCGAAAAGGGTGGCTATGAGGATTACGACGCCCAGACCGCATGGTCGGTTGATTTATTGAACGCGATCCTCGCACCTTTCGCTGGCCGCAGCGGACTCTCGATCCTCGATGTCGGCTGTGGTTACGGAACCCATTTGGCAATAGCCGCCAAACAGGGCTGGCGATGCTTCGGTGTCGAGCCCTCAGCCCATGCCCGCGCCAAGGCGCAGGAGCGCCTCGGCGGCGAAGCTTATGTGGTAGAAACCATCGCCGATCTCATCCCGCATGAGTTCGATGTCGTTCTTATGCTCGACGTTGTGGAGCATTTGCGTTCGCCCTATCCGACGTTTTATCAACTGTTCTCCATCGGTGCGATCACCGCGAAAACGGTGGTGCTGATCACCACACCTAACGCTGGATCGGCGGACGCCAAGCGTGACCCCGCCGCGTGGGCATATCGTCATCCGGCGTCTCACCTTGTGTATTATGCGCCCGAGACGCTGAGTTATTTTCTCACACGCCTGCATTTCAAAAATATTGAGGTCGGCGGATCTGATGCAAATGCAGCCACGCGAGCGGACCTCTCAAGCTGCGCTGGGCTGATTGCAACCGCGAGCGGCAGCGATTTCACCGAATTCATGCGCGAACGGTTTGTGCCGGGCACGTGGTCAAAGCTCGCCGAATATGAACACATGCCGCGTTACGCGCTCGCGAAACCACTGGCGGCGAATAAAAGTGTTTTGGATTTCGGCTGCGGCACGGGATACGGCGCGGCCATTTTGGCTGACACGGCTACTGAGGTTGTAGGCCTCGATATCGACGCAGGGGCCCTCGAATGGGCACGCGACAGCCACCGTAACGCACGCCTGACCTTCCGCCGCCATGATGACCTTGGCGCAACGTTGCCCGCCGCCTCTTTTGATCTCGTGACCTGCTTTGAAATGATCGAACACGTCGATCACAAGACCCAGCTTGCCGTTGTCGCCAGTATCGCCCGATTGTTGCGGGATGACGGCGTGTTGCTGATTTCAACACCCAATCCCGCCGTGACGGCCCTCTATGGCGCCAATCCATACCATCTACGCGAGATGTCGGAAGCCGAGCTGCGCGATCTCCTGAGCCCACATTTCACTCACATTAGAATCTTGCGGCAATACGTTCATGTTGGCGTTGCCATCGATGACGGTAACGCAGACGGAAGATTGGCCCTCGGCCCCATGGAAGACGACGGCGCTATCGAAACCAAACCCTTGGCTTTTATAGCTCTGTGTTCTCGCCAGCCGGTCCCCGAGATATCAAGTCGCATTCTTTTCGACCAGGATACCGACTACATCCAACAGTTCATGAGCAAACAAAACGCTCTGTATAAGACGCGCCTTGATGCATATGAGAATGGGCAGGCGGCGCATGGCTTAAAGGCCCAGCTCGACCGTGCCGTTTCCGAGCGCGAGGTGGCGGCTGCAGCCCTCCAACAAAAGATGAACGACCTCTCCACGCTTCAAGCTCTGCGTGCGACTGAGCATGGCAGCCTAAGGTTCCTGGCACGCCAATTTTTGCGGGCCGCACGGGCACGCCTCGCACGCGTTACAGGCGGTTGAAATGTCCGATACCTCGCAAGCACCACGTACTTATTCTTGCTCTCTTGTCGTCCCCACAAAAAACGGCGGCGAGCTTTGGAAACGTGTGGTTGCTGAACTTCAGCGCCAGACATGCTGGAAAGAAGTTGAATTCGTCATTGTCGATTCCGGGTCCGACGATGACACCGTGGAAACCGCGCGCGCGGCAGGAGCCAAGTGCTTCGTCATTCCGCCGAAGGAATTCAATCACGGCGCGACGCGTGATTTCGCGGTGACTCAAACCACCACCGGCCGCATTGTAATGTCGGTCCAGGATGCGACCCCCTACGATACGCATATGATTGAGAGCTTGATTGCCGCCTTAAACGAAGACGGCGTCGGCGGTGTCTATGCGCGGCAAATTCCGCAGCCCGATGCCGATGTTCTGGTCGCCCGAAACCTCAATTCGCATTTTACGTCACGGCTCGAGCGGGAGGTTCGCTCGCTCAAGGATACAAAGACCTTTGAAGCCATGACGCCTGTCGAGAAATACACGCTTTGCAATTTCGATAATGTTTGCTCGGCTATGCGTAAAAGCGTCTGGGAGAAAGAGAAATTCGGACGCATCAATTTTGGCGAAGACATTGACTGGGCCGAACGCGTTCTGAAGCGCGGATATAAAATTGTCTACGAACCCGCCGCCGCTGTTGTGCATTCGCATGACCGGCCCTTGAGCTACGAATACAAAAGAACTTACGTCTGCCACGTGAAGCTCTACCAGCAGTACCGGTTGGAATTGACGCCAACACTCTGGAAAGCCATCCAGTCCTTCTTAGCTTGGACTTTCGACGACATGTTCTATGTGGCGCGCGAGGAAAAACGCTGGCGCCACAAAATTGCGATGTTGATCAGGACGCCGGCCTTGAATTACCTGCGCGCGAAGGCGACCTACCAAGCCATACGCGACGAAAAAGCCGGTGCCGTTAAAGCGGTGCAAGGCGTGTAATGTACGTCTCCAGCGTTAGAAAGACCGGTCATTGAAAATTCTTCTGACGGTTCATCAGTTTTACCCTGATTACTTTTCGGGAACCGAGGTTTTGACCTTTAGCGTCGCCAAGGAGTTAATCCGGCGCGGCCATACGGTTGCGGTTCTGACCGGCTTTCCCGCCGCGGCGACCGTTGCAGACGCCGACCGCCACGATGAGTACGACCTCGAAGGCATGCATGTGTATCGCTTCCACCATGCCTATGTCGCCATGGGCGGTCAGGAAGTGGTGACCGAGATCGAGTACGATAACCACTTAGCGACGCAGCACTTCACGCAGATCCTCGCCCATTTCAAACCGGACGTTGTCCACTTCTTCCACATGATCCGGTTGGGTATTCGCCTCATTGATGCCGCCGTGAGCGCTGGGATCCCCGCCTTTTATACGCCGACGGATTTCTGGTCGATTTGCCCCACGGCGCAATTGCTACTGCCAAATGGCAAGGTCTGTAGTGGCCCGTCTTTTTTTGCAGGGAACTGCGTCAAACACTTCGCCCAATTTAGAGGCGGATCGCGCGCGCAGAAAGTAGCGCCATACGTACCCGATCTGGTGGCCGATGTTATCGCCGGGCTTGTCAAACACGATATATTACCGCCTCATCCTGTGAGCCGGGAAATCAAGGCGATGGCGCAGCGTAAGGCGTTTATGATCGCGCGGCTGAATTGGCTGGACGGCATCGTCTCGCCGACGCGCTTCATGACAAAGGTCATCACCGAAAACGGCGCCGACACACGGTTGATCGTCAATTCCGGCTTCGGCATCGATCTCACGGGCTACGACATCCCCGCGCCTGAAGTGAAAGCTGGCACACCGCTGACGATCGGGTTTATCGGGACTTTGGCGCCTCACAAGGGCTGCCATATTCTCATCGAAGCCTTCAAACTTCTCCCGCGTGGAAGTGCGCGCTTAAAGATTTACGGAAACCTGAAAGATTTTGCGGAATACAACGCGAGCCTGCGCCAGCGCGCAGCCGGTTTTGACGACATCGAATTCTGCGGAACATTCCCGAACGGCGATATCGGGCACGTACTGGCGGGATTGGACGTACTGGTCGTGCCGTCGATGTGGTTTGAGAACTCGCCGCTCGTGGTTCAGTCGGCCCTCGCGGCAAAACGTCCTGTCATTGCGTCGGATTTTCCGGGCCTTTCCGACATCATCATAGATAACTTGAACGGCATGACGTTCCGTCCCGGCGACTTCAAGGCGTTGCATGCACGGCTGAAGCGCTTGATATCAGAGCCAACGCTTCTCGCCAGATTGAGTTCCAATTGCGAGCCACCCAAGTCGACACCCGCATATGTCGACGAACTTCTGGCGCTTTATAAAAACAGCCCCCGGTCCGCCATTGCAGCGGCAGAACGGGGCAGCCGCCTGACGCCGGACCTCGATACCTTGCGCCAACTTGGTTTCCTGCGCGGTTGGGCGGTCGTGGGGCTTAAAGCGCCCGCACGGGTAACCTTGCGGGTTGGCAATAAATTATTGGGCGAAACGAAGCAATTTTATCCGCGACCGGACGTGCAGGAGCGCGTTCAGAGCGAAGGCGGCGAGATTAAAAGTGACAGATTTGGTTTTACGATGCGCCTTCCAAACGGCATCGATCGCCGTGATGCCGTGATTTGCTGCGAGGACGCCAATGGGCGAATGATTTCGCTACCGCTCCGCGATGTCGCGAGCGGCGATACCCTCCGCGTCGGCGACGGCGATTATATCTCGATCAGCAGCGAGCATCTGACTTGGCAGGTCGACCAATCGGGCTTACTGCGCGGTTGGGCCTCGGTCGGCCTTGCGCCGCCGGTTCGCGTAGCCGTGCGGGCCGATAATGCGACATTGGGCGAAACGATACATTTTCTGAAACGCCCGGACGTGCGGACCGGCCTTACCAGCGAAGGCCATAGCGTCAGCGCCGAGGACTTCGGATTCAGCATATTTCTTCCCAGCGGTATCGACCGCAACCAGGCGACAATCTATTGTGAAGACGGCAATGGACGCACAATCACTTTGCCCTTGCGCGACATCGCCAACGGCCACCGCGCCTCTCTCGGCAACGGTGATTTCGTGGCCATCGAAAGCGAAAGATTACCACGGCGTGCGGCAGAGCCGCGAGGCTAATATCGGTGAATATGCAACAGACGCAACCACGGTGTTTGGTATTGGGGGGGAAGGGCTTTATCGGCTCTCACCTCGTCGATGCTCTTTTGCACAAAGGCATGCGGGTTACGGTATTCGACCGCGCCAACATCCCACCGCTTAACGACGCAGCGACAGCCGCGCGGGTCGAATGGATTGACGGCGATTTTACCAGCGACGCCGACGTCGGCCGCGCGCTTGCCGGTTGCGACGTTTGTTATCACCTCGTCTCAACGACTTTGCCGCAATCTTCAAATGCCGATCCGGTCTTCGATGTCGAGACGAACGTCGCCGGAACTATTCGGCTCTTGAATCATGCCGTCCGGCAGGGCGTGAAAAAAATCGTATTCATTTCGTCGGGCGGAACAGTTTACGGAGTTCCGCGCAGCGTGCCAATCCGGGAGGATCATCCAACCAATCCAATCTGCTCTTACGGCATTACCAAACTCGCCATCGAGAAATATTTGTATCTCTATCTGACGTTGCATGGACTCGATTACACCGTGCTGCGTTTGTCTAACCCTTTCGGCGAACGCCAGCGCATTCGATCAGCTCAAGGCGCGGTCGCGGTTTTCATGGGCAAGGCGCTGCGCAACGAGAAGATAGAGATTTGGGGCGATGGCTCGGTTGTGCGCGATTACGTCTATATCGGCGATGCCGTCGATGCCATGGTCAAAGCCGCGACCTATCGCGGCGAGGAGCGTGTGCTTAATATCGGATCGGGCATCGGCATCAGTCTCAATCAAATCTTAGATGGCATCGAACATGTCATCGGGCGTAAACCCGAGCGCAGCTATATGGCCGCGCGTGCTTTCGACGTCCCCGTAAGCGTCTTGTCGCCTGAGCTAGCCGGTAAAGAGCTAGGCTGGACACCGACGATGCCCTTCACCGATGGCTTGCATAAATTGATGGTTTGGATGCAGGCCGAAGCCCGCAACGCCTCCAGCGGATCATGATGCGCCTCGAGAAAGCTGCACCTATCTTCGCCGTAGGGCTTTGGTGCTGCGCTATTGCAATCGGGTTAGCCTGGGCGGTGCGCGGCGCTGTGGAGCCTCCGGTATGGGATGCGTTGTCTTATACCCTCAAGGCATACTCATTCTGGCAAGCCATCGACATCGGTGAATGGTTCGATCCTTTCCTTTTACCGCTTACCGATCGCCCACCGGGCACCATTCTGATGTCCTATCCCTTCGGGTGGTCGGATAACTTCCGTTGGTTCTATTTTCGCTCGTGCTTCATTCCCATCATGTTGCTCGCCATCGCGATCTATATCGCGGGATGGTCGCGCTATCTGACGCGGCCTGGGCATTGGTTACTCGCGAGCCTGGCCGTAGCGCTGGCCGGCATGCCGATATTTTTCCAGTTTCAGCGCAACGACTTTCTTCCGGCAGCAGTTTCCTGGGGATTGGTGGACGGATTCCTGGCGGGCGTTTGCGGGGTAGCTGCCGCGGCCGTGGTGCGGAGCGTCACCACGCGATCCATCGCGTGGTCGGCAGTAGCAGCTTTCACGGGTGGCTTTAGCCTTTGGGTGAAACCCTCCGGCCTGGGCCTCATGGCATTGACTGGCCTTGCGTGGCTTGCCCTGCTAGGCGCGTCGCTGCAATGGCGCATTGGCGAGATTTGGCGCGATAGGCGTCTCCTGCGCTTTGTGAGCTTCAGTCTTATCATCGCCGTCACGCTTTTTGCCGCAGCAACAGACTTGTCGTTCCGTTCGGGGTATTTCTCGGCGGAAAATATTGCGTTCGGACATCGCGTGCTTGCGATCATAAATTCCGAATTTTCTGCGCCGATTACACTGAACGTTTTTGAAGATTTAATACGGACGTCATTCGGTTATGCGATCCCCCTATTACTCGCCGCAGGGCTCGTTACTGCTTTGCGTAACCGCGCTGGTTATGCCAATGCAGCAACCGCTTTGTTTTGCTTTCTCGTTGGCATTTGGTTTTGGCTCATAGAAACCGAAGTCAACCAAATCCGCTACTTCCTGCCTTTCGTAGTCATGGCGTTTATTTTTCTGCTGCCACCTTTAATGAAGTGGCTTGAAGGCTTAGAACCGGAGATCGTTTATACGTTCGCCGGAGCGATAATCTTACCCACTGCGGTTATCACGGCGTTTCTCCTGAGCCCAATACCTCCGCCGTATCGCTGGCAATGGCACGCAGGCATTAGCCTTCATGTGAATGACTATCAGGCGGAAAATGACCAAGCTGCCGCGTTTCTCGAGCAATTGCGCGCTGAGGGCGTAAAACAGGCCACCGTCTATCTCACCGATACGACATCTGTGCTACGTAATTTGCAGTCGGTTTGGGACAACAGCCGCGTGACCAATTTGCCCGCGCCGCAAGTCTCGGTGATCGTACCGCTCGATTGGCAACGCGCGACAACGATACGGACGGAGGAATTTTCGAATTACATCGGCGCGGAATATATCCGCGACGCGGCGACGCGAGACGCCATTCTCGCGCAACGGCAGGTGCCGGACTTTGTCTCCCTCGTGCGGTTATTCAATGCCTGGATATCCAGCCTGAGCGAGGCCAACGGGATAAGCGTGATTTCGGATACGCGCGTGAGGCTGATCCGTATTGTCGACCGCAGCAAGTTTGAATATGCGCTGGCGCAGTTAGAAGCCGATCACGACATGCCGCAGGCTTATCACGATGCCAATCCCCGCCGCTGGTGGTCGAGCGACGAATTGGCTGCCCGAACTCCTACGCCCACGATCGCAAAAACAATCGCGCTTCACCCTGAAAACGATTCAGCGCCGGCCTTACAGGTGCGTGGCGCAGACGTGACAGTAGAAAACGGCGGCGTCCAGGGCCTCTTCTGGATCGAAGCGGCCGGCGGCACGCCATTGGGTAACGATTGGTATGTATTCGCGCACCTCATCGACGCGGACGGAAAAATCGTCAGCAATGCGCAAACCGATTTGGTTTCCGGGCCCGGGCCATTTCCGGAAAGACCCATCCGCTATTATCGGTTATTTTATGAGGCACGTCCCGGAAATGCAGTTGCGCTCGCCTTCGGAGTTTACAAACCAATGGGCCAGGATGCCGCGTTTCTTCTCAACGATCAAAAAGAGTGGAAGTCCGATTGGGAGGGCCGGCGGATTATTTTACCGTTGCCCGCTTCTCGATAACGATTAAAAGGCGAAAGCCGAAAACCCTGCCCAGCAACGGCGCGAGGCAATCCTCGATCCACAAAACCGGCGCGACGAGGCTTTGCGGTATTAGGCTCCAGGGTTGAAAGCCGCCGGAGAGTGGATACGCAAACAAGCTAAGCCACCGCCGCCGTTTGACAATGAATTCTGGAAACGCAGCCATAAAGCGCGCGCGGTCGCGGCCGACAAGACGCGTCGGAATGGCTTGATTGGCGGCAAAAGCATCTCGCGTTGAATCCGGGTGCCCTTCGCTCAACGGATCGGCGCTGAGATCGACCGGCTCGGGATGAATCCAATAATAGAACGGCCAACTGACTGGCGTGATCGCAGGCTCGATCATGATGATCCGCCCACCTGGACGCAACACACGCGACGCTTCCGCTAAGAACCGGCGCGGAAACTCGATGTGATGCAAGACGTCGAACATCACGATGTTGTCGAATGTTGCATTGTCCAAGGGTAAGAACTGCGCATCGGCGACGAGGTCCAGCCACGGCGCAGCCAGGATATCGGTGGTGACAACGTCAGGTGCGTATTCTTTAAAGATCCCAGCACCCCCGCCGATTTCGAGCGTCTTACCTGGGGCCAGCTCGGCGGCAATGCGCCGATATAAGTCGAGATAGATATCACGCAGTGCTGGCTTCTGGCGCCATTGACGCCCATGCTCGGCGATGCGCCCATCAATTTGGGCATCTATGTTGGCGTCGGCTGCCTCATCGGTCGCCGGGGTGTTCATTAGAAGGCCTTGAGCTTGCGCCAGGCGAACATGACCATACGTATGAGCAGCCATCCATGCGTGAAGCGCGAGATTTGAGTTTCTCCGTAAGAACGCCCAGCATAGCGGATGGGGATCTCGACGATCTTCAGGTTTAGTTTTACCGCACCAAAAATCAGATCAAAGTCGCCGAACGGATCAAAGTCACCGAAATAACTGCGGTTGGCGACAATGCGCGCATAGTCGCGCCGCCACAAAACCTTGGTACCGCACAAAGTGTCCGTGAAGCGTTGATTGAGCAAATACGAAAAGATGATCGCAAAACCGTGGTTGGCGATGTTGTTGAGGAACCGCATGGCTTCAGATTCCATCGGATAAACCAGGCGCGTGCCATTGATGAACTCGCCGCGCCCCAGCGCCAGCGCGTCGTAGAACTTGGGCAAGGCCTCGGGTGGAACGGTCAAATCCGCATCAAGGATCATCAGGATATCGCCGCGCGCAGCCGCAAAACCTTTGCGCATGGCGTCGCCTTTGCCTTTGCCATCCTGGCGCAGCACTTTGATATCGCGATCTGGGTAAGCCGCGCGAACACGCTCGCACTCCTCGAACGTGCCGTCCTTGCTGTGGCCTTCGACAAAAATGACCTCAATGTCTGACGCGAAAGTCGGCATGCGGCGAATGGCGTTCTCAATATTGCCGCGCTCGTTCCGGCACGGCACGACGACGGTGGCTGACGGCGGCCCGAGAGGCTTTGCGCGTTCCTGCACCGGACGGGCGACGACGTAGTTACGCAAGCAAAGGCGGCGAATACCCGGCAGCGGAGCAATATAGCGATTTACAAAAGTGCCGAAGCCCAGCAAACGGCGCGGCAGCAATTGCCGCCATTCGCGGCGCACCAGCCCGTAGTCGGCGAGCTCCAGCAAATTGGCGATATCGGTGGTGGGTAAATTATTTTGCGGCGCTTGCGGCATTTTTAAACCGAGCTTCTCGGCCAAATGCAGCAATGGATCCCAGAGGTGGGAATAGTAGGCAACGATCAGACGTGTATCCGGCGAGGTGCGGCGGCGCAAAAGCTCGAAGAGCGCCTGACAGTCCTCGATCAAGCCGATGGTGTCGGAGATCACGATGTAGTCAAAAGACCCGACGACACGCTGTAATACCGTTGGGTCTTCGGCATTGCCCGTGTGCCATTCGAATTCTGGATGTTTCTCGCGGGCGACCCGGATCATCTCCGCACTGAAATCGATACCGACTGCGCGCGACGGCTTAAGTGCCGCGAGCAGTTGACCATCGCCGCAGCCGATTTCTAGCACGCGTGCGCCGGCTGGAATCAGAAACCGCATATACGCGTGATCGGCTTCGTAGAAATAGCTGTTGCGCCGCAGCCATCGACCGCGTTCGGGTGCAAGCCGGTCAAACAACGCCCGGATAGAGACCTGGCGCGGCGTCAGCGTGGAATCGGTGATCGGGGTCGCGACATTCATCTTAAAGCCAGCCAGGTCAAGCTGCCCGGCAGCACCGAAAGGATGACGCCGAAGCCCAGCAGGATCGATATCAGAAGCGCATCGCCTGAGGAAACCCCAAACAGCGCAAGGCCGGTGACCATCACACCTTCCCGAATCCCCCACCCATTAAGGGAGATCGGAATGGCGGCGGCAAAAATCGCGAGTGGCACCACCACAAACCCAGCGAGTGGGCTCAATGCGATTCCGAGCGCGGCGGCAATGAGAAGCACGGTCGCCACTGTCGACAGGTGAATGACAACCGAAATCGCCAAGGCGGCAAAGCCGGTTTGAGAGGCGAGACCGGTGCGAACCTGTTGGATCAGGCGCAAAACACTGGCAACTACATTGCGTTGCCTCAGCGCCTGCGGCAACGGGATCATATCGCCACACAGCCCGACAGCTAAAACGCCAATGAGGCCCAAGGACGCCAATGCCGTCCAGAACAACGGCACGGCATCGCCAATCGCCAGTGCCGCAAGCCACGGCAGCCCGCTCAGAATCAAAAAGATGGATGCTAATAACGCCGTGACACGATCAAGAACAATTCCAGAAACGACCTCGCGCCACGGTAGGCCGCCACGACACGCGAGCACGCCGCGCACCACATCGCCCCCGACGGTCGCGGGCAAGACTTGACCGAAAAACATCCCCGCGAAAGTCAGTTGAACAGCCATGAGAACCGACATGCGCGCGCCACCTTTTTGAACGAGCATGCGCCAGCGTAAGGCCGCCAAAACCACCGCAACCATCAACAAACACAGCGCCGCCACCAACGGCCCAAGTGCGGCTGTGGATAGCCGCAAGGTTAAGGCCGGCCAATCCACTTTGCGGCTCAGAAAAACGAGCAATGCCACCGATAGCAGCAACTTCCCAACTAACGCGAGGCGCGAGACCACGCGGGACTTCGGTGTGCCGCCAACCGCAAACGGCGGCGCAATCGGGTGGGACGAATCATCCATCTATTATTCTTTCAAGACCGCGAATGCGCTTAAAACGGCTTGATGTTGCCGATAAATGCGATGACGACAATAAGGATGTAAAGGGCAGCCATAGCCGCCAAGCCATGATTGACGGCTGCGCTAACGGCTTCCTCACGCTCTGGGGTGGATCCCTCAAGGGCGATCTCGCTGAAAGGTGTGTAAAACGGTCTAAAGCCAATATTTGCGGCAATGGCAGCCCAGAACACCAAGCCGAATAAAAACAGCTTTGCGGCGAACCACGGATCATCAATCGGCGCGCCGGTTGCTAACGAATTGAGGCCGTAGGCCACCAGGCCCAAACCGGCGAAGGCCTGGAATACCAATTCGACGATACGCAGATTCTCGGCAAGCGGCTTGCCCTGCGACCGAACCCCGACAGCAATGACAAGCAGCCAAACCCCGCCGATGATCCAACTCGCGACACGTAAGCCCGGAGTCAGCGCGTAGATATTAATGGCACCCGTCAGTTCCACCCCGGTCGGAAATATGAGCGCAAAACACATGCGCGGCAGAACTTGAAGCCGATGCGCCGTGCGAACAAGGCGCGTGCGCGCATCGAAGCTGCGGGAGGGGTTCTTCACGCAAGCCATGACAACGAGCACCCCTACGCCGGTCGCCAACCAGACCGCAAAGAGCAGGATATGGATGTAGCCCCAAAATACCGCGCTATCCATATTGAAGAACCTTTATCCGACGGGTGGCGACAGCCAGCCGCAAATCTAGCTTATAAAAATTAAGAAAGGAAAGCCGAGCCCGACGACGAACGCCGGGCACTTTGTCTCAGTAGGAATCCCACTGCTATGATCAACAGAAAGGCCGCCGTTAGATAGTATCTGATATCTAGCAGGGCCGATTCCAGCCGATGAATTGTGGCACAGAATTCCACAGTCCCAGCGTAAGCCGATCCTCCAAGCCCGCGCACTAACCTGAAGAATCCAACCTTCGCAGCGAGGTCCAGGATCGCGGCATAGAACGGCACCATAAGAATGCCCCCCCGTGCTAGAAAAGCAAATAAGCGCGTAGGCGCTTTAAAAAACAGCCATGCCCATAGCAGAGTGAACACCCCTGCCGTTGCCAGTGCATAGGCAAAATCCGCCACGGCAAAAAGCAAGTAGGCAGTGGTTGCGGAATCTGGGGCGTGACCGCCTAGTTCGACGGCAATCACAAAAGGCGACAGTGGAAATTGAACGTCGAACGGTGCAAAGCCGCTGACGTCACGATAATTCGGGGCCATTACAAAATGCGAGATGACACCCAAGGCTATGGCAGCGGCAACTGCGACAACAATGCCTCTCGGTGTTGCGTAGATTTTCAAAAGTGCGGCGGGTGTCATGTTGGCGTTATCCGCCCCACAAAGGAAAACTCGCGCGCAAACCCTCGATGACATTGTTGACGGCAAGCGCCGCAAGAACAATACCCAGCACCCGGCTCAGCACGTTCACGCCAGTCAGACCCAAGAACCCCATAATCGAATCAGCGACGACAAAGCAGGCTGCGACCAGCGCGAGCACGCCGACCATAACGCCGGCGGTGACGATTTGCGCCATTGGGTCGCCCGCACTTTGAGCCTGCAGCAATATTGTCGATGTAATGGCACCAGGTCCGGCGATGAGAGGGATCGCTAACGGAAAGACCGATACGTCAGGACGGCGATGGGCCGTGTCCTCTTCCTCCTTGGGCGTTGGCGCGCGAATGCCCCCCTCCCGCGCCATCACCATGTCGACCGCCAGCATAAACAACAGCACACCTCCAGCGACCCGGAACGCGGGCAATGTGATGCTCAAATAATGCAAGAGCGGTTGCCCGATCACGGTAAAAACCAACAAGATTGTTGTCGCGGTTAGCACGCTTTTCAGAGCCGTGGCGCGGCGGGTTTCGCGGCTAAAGTCGGCCGTCAGGGCGATGAAAAACGGCACGACCCCAATGGGATCGATGGTGATGAAAAAGTTTGCGAAAGCGGCCAGCGCGAGTTCAAGCATGGATTGAGTTTAACGGATTGCAGCCTTAGAGCGAAATGTGAAGAACCGCGTTTCTATTGAGGCCTTTATCCGCCGTCCCTATTCACCTTTATTCTGTCGCGTTCCAGCATTTTTGCATGACCACCGCCCTATCCTAGCCACATCGCGGGGTTAGCATTTCATATTGGATGTTGAACACATCGCTGACGAAAGAGTTGTGGTGAATAAAGAATATTTACACGTCGCCGGACGTCGCGAGACCATCATAGCCTGGGCCCTGCTTTTGACGGTCGGAGCCCGCGTGGCTTTATTGATGACCTTTGGCGGCTTTCAATGGCTCCTTGAACAGATCATGGCGGCACGGAATTTCAAGTCCAGCATTGTGACCGCCATTTTAAGTCTGAGCATGGTTTTGGTGGGTCCGGTTCTTTTTATGGCGCTCGCTGCAGTATTGCCGCAGTGGTGGTTTCAAGCTGTCAAAGCGGGCCTTCGAAACCTATTCCCGCACGCACGCCGTAGAAAAGAGCCGTCACGCCGGGATCGAATGCATTCGCCCGTCCGGGTTGCGCGCCCCTAAATCAACCATCCGCTCCCAATCCAAGCACGTACCAAGCGGGCAAGCTTGCGAGGGTTTTCCTTGCTTGGGCCCATCGGCGAGAGCAAAATAAGCCCGGATTTTCAACCGAGGGTGGGAGATGAAGCGTTCGCTGCTCACGGGGTTTAGAGCCCTGGCTTTTGCCTTGTGCGCGTTTGTGCTGCTGGCGATCAGCGGCATAAAAGTTCGCTCGTCTTTGGACGTCGCCCTGTTCGTCGCCGGCCTCGCGGTTTTTTGGATTTTGATCGAGCGCGTTTTTCTCAGCGCCAAACACAAACAGAATCAGCGCAAAGCGCCTTAGCGCGCGCGCTCAAGCCTCTCGGCTCTATTCAACAAGGCTGTCATATGAGCGTCGGCGATGCCGAGCTCGCGCAAATGATCCATGACGCTTGAGAGGTAATTCAAGCTGCGCCCTTCGCTGCCGACGCCGCGCACAATAGCGGCGGCCTTTTCATCATCGGACCAGCTTCCGACGAATTGTTCGTGCGCTGTGTCGGCGACGTAAACCCGTGCCGTCACGCGCCGGCCATCGTCGAACACAAGCTCTAAATGGCGCGGGATGTAAATACTGGTGATCAGTTCGCGATCATCGAGATATTTGATCGCAGCTTCGATCTCCGCCGGGGCGATGCGGTAAGCGCGGCCGCGACATGTATTTTCTGCCGATGCTGACATCAGTCCACAGACAAGACCTGGCTCATCCACCGTGCCGCGATAATGAATGGAGATGAAACACATATCGCGCACGTAACCGTGCAACGTTGCCGCGCGCGCTTCAGCGAAGGGAAAGCCGGGCCGCCACATTAGCGAGGCATAGCCAAAAACCCAGAAGTCGTTGGGATCAATCGGTGGATCGCCCGGCGTCATTTTCATGATTTGTGGTACGAGCCCAAGTCGCCGCAGACAAGCCTAATTAATCTCGTATTTGGGATTAATCCACGGCTCGCTTGCAGCCCCGGCATACCATTCGCGCGTGGCTGGGTGATTGAGGATCGCGTTGCTATAAGCGTTGCTGGCCGCATCCAACTCCACACCATAGGTCTTAAAACGTGTCACCACCGGCGCATACATCGCGTCGGCATTGGAAAACGCGCCAAACAGGAATGGCCCATCAGCGCCGAACTTGGTGCGGCATTCGCGCCAAATCGCCGTAATCCGTGCGATATCGTTGTCGATACCTTCACCGCGCGCCACGTGAAGACCAGATTTCCGCACATTCATCGGCATAGCGATACGCATATCTCTGAACCCGGCATGCATCTCTGCTGAAATAGAACGCGCGACGGCGCTCGCCTGCGGGTTCGCGGGCCACCATTGCCGATCAGGAAAGGCGTTAGCCAGATAGTCGAGGATCGCTAGGGATTCCCACACTGTGATATCGCCGTGTTGCAGCACCGGCACTTTTCCAGCGGCAGAATAGGTTTTTATTTTTTCGCCGGTGTCGGGCTGACCGATGCAGATGACCGTCTCGCGAAAACTTAAGCCCAGCGCTTTCATGGCCAGCCAAGGGCGCATGGACCAGGACGAGTAGGCTTTATTGCCAATAATAAGATGCAGATCGTTGGCCATATTAAGCCTGTTTTGCTTCGATGATGCTGCGGCGGATAGCGCGCGTGCGCGTGAATATTTTCTCAAGCGCCTCGCCGTCGCCCCGGCGAATATGCTTTTGCATACCGGCAAGATCTTCGGTGAAGCGTTGCAGGATATTCAGCACGGCTTCGCGATTGCTGAGAAATATGTCGCGCCACATCACGGGGTCTGACGCGGCAACACGTGTGAAATCGCGGAAGCCGGACGCGGAATACTTGATCACTTCCTGTTTCAGGTCTCCCGCCAAATCCGTCGCGGTGCCTACAACGGTAAAGGCGCAGAGATGCGGCAGATGCGACGTAATGGCCAGCACCATGTCATGATGATCCGGCTTCATGGTGTCGACTTTTGCACCAATGCGCTTCCATAGGGCCGTGACTTGCGCGAGCGCCTTTGCGGGCGTGCGCGGCAACGGCGTCAATACGGCCCAACGGCCATCGAACAACTCTGCAAAACCCGACTCAGGTCCGGAATGTTCGGTACCCGCCAAAGGATGCCCCGGCACAAAGGTAACGCCCTTCGGAATATGCGGAGCGACCGCTGCGATGACTTCCTGCTTTACCGAGCCGACATCCGTGACAATAGCGCCCGGCTTCAAGTATGGGGCCATGGCTTTGGCGATAGCGCCATTGGTGCCGACAGGCGTCGCGATGACGACAAGATCCGCATTCTTCACGGCTTTGGCGATGTCGGCAGTCACTTCATCGACGACCTTCAGCTTCAGAGCCGTCTTTCGCGCCGTTGCGCTGCGATCGCAGGCGATGATCGAGCCGGCCAATCCGGCGCAGCGTATGGCCAAAGCCATCGACGACCCAATATGACCGATCCCGATGAAAGCGATGCGATTAAACAGCACGGCTTTTTTGGCTGAACTTTTCGTCTTAGGCATGACGGCCTTCCATGAAAGTCGTGAGGGCGTCCAACACAGCCGTCATCTCTTCTTCATTAGCGATCGTAATACGCAGGTGATTGGGCAAGCCGTAACCACTGACGCGACGCACGATCAGCCCTCGCGATTGTAAAAAAGCATCGGCGTCGTCCGCTGTACGTCCGGGCGTTGTCGGGAATTCCGGCAAAAGAAAATTGCCTGCACTCTCGCGCACTTTGAGTCCAACCCCGCGCAAGCGCTGCAAAGCAACACTTCGCCATTTCGTATTGTGCGCTTTCGCTTTGGCGACATGCTCTTGATCGCGCACCGCTGCGACACCGGCAATCTGCGCCGATTTCGTGACATTGAACGGCGCGCGCAAGCGCTCCATGACGTCGGTAATGGCTTTAGGCCCGAAGGCCCAACCTAAACGCTGCGCCGCCAAACCATAGATCTTGGAAAACGTCCGCGTCACAACCGTATTTGTCGTATCGCGCGCGAGACCAAAGCCACCGTCGAAGTCCGATGCGTCGGCGAATTCGGCATAGGCCCCGTCGAGAACGAGGACGATGTCCTCGCGCAGGCCCGCGCGAAGCCGCGCAACTTCAGCGCCAGGCAAATAGGTGCCAGTAGGATTATTGGGATTCGCCAAGAAGACGAGCCGTGTGTTGGGTGTGACGACTGCGAGGATCGCATCGACATCGGCAGTCAGATCGGTTTCGGGTGCCGCAACCGGGGTCGCACCTACACTCCGCGCATAAATAGCGAAAATGGAAAAGCCATATTGTGTGTGAATAATTTCATCACCCGGCCCGGCATAAGCGCGGCACAAAAGCGCAAACATCTCATCAGAGCCGCAGCCGCAAATAATACGCGCGGCGTCGAGACCATGAACCTCGGCGATGGCAGCCCGCAGTTCGCCGGAATCGGGAACCGGGTAGCGCTCTAACGTGGCTGACGCCGCGTTATAGGCCGCTAACGCTTTGGGACTGGGTCCCAAGGCGGCTTCATTAGATGACAGCTTTATGATTCGGGCAGCCCCTTTGATCTGGGATTTCCCGGCTTCATAAAGCGGTATGCTCAGTACCCCGGGACGGGGTTGCGGCAGCGCCATGGTGCGCCCATCTCTTTGACTGATCGTCGCCGGCAGCCAGAACGCTGCCAAACGGGCCCGAGTCATAGTTGCCCAGGGGTCCAAAATCAAAGAAAACATTGACATAGCTGCTTCCCGGAGGTGTTTTGGCTGGGTTTGCGGCAAGCCACACCGAATCCCGGCCTCGGTATGGACCAGAAGCTGCAAGGAAGGACGTTTTCCGCGCCATGGCGCCTGATATCGCACCCGAGCTGGCCCCGCTTCCGCCAGCCCAAGACCTGAAATTAACTCTGGAGAGCCCCCTGGTTCTCCAGTCAGGCGTGACGTTGTCGCCGGTCACCCTGGCGTATCAGACCTATGGCACGCTCAACGCTGCCCGCTCCAACTGCGTTTTGATCTGCCACGCTTTGACGGGAGACCAGTATCTTGCCGGTGTCCACCCCGTGAACGGAAAGCCCGGCTGGTGGGATGACTTGGTCGGGCCCGGCAAAGTGATCGATACCAACCGGTTCTTCGTAGTGTGCTCCAATGTCTTGGGCGGCTGCATGGGGTCTACGGGCCCAAAGGAAATCAATCCGGCAACGCGCAAACCGTGGGGGCTTGAGTTCCCGGTCATCACAATCCGCGACATGGTTCAGGCGCAAGCCAAGCTTTTGGATTACCTCGGCATCGATAAACTGTTCTGCGTTATGGGCGGATCCATGGGCGCCATGCAGGTGCTGGAGTGGGCTAATCGGTTTCCCGAGCGTGTTTTCGCAGCCGTTCCCATTGCCGGTTCCTATCGTCATTCGGCCCAGAACATCGCGTTCCACGAGGTTGGCCGCCAAGCGATCATGGCCGATCCCGATTGGTGCCACGGCAATTACCTCGCCGAAAACAAGATCCCGAAGCGCGGCCTCGCCGTCGCGCGCATGGCCGCGCATATCACATATCTTTCGGAAGCCGCGCTGCATCGGAAGTTCGGCCGCCGCCTGCAGGATCGTGAAACCTTGACCTACGGCTTCGACGCCGACTTTCAGGTTGAAAGCTATTTACGCTACCAGGGTTCTACTTTCGTCGACCGTTTCGACGCTAATTCCTACCTCTACATCACTCGCGCTATGGACTACTTCGATTTGGCGCAGGAGAACGATGGGATTTTGTCGAACGCCTTCAAGGGCACACGCGTACGCTACTGTTTGGTTTCGTTTTCGTCCGACTGGCTGTTTCCCACGGAAGAAAGCCGCGCCATCGTGCGCGCCCTGAACGCCGTGGCCGCGAATGTCAGCTTCGTAGAGGTGGAATCCGACAAGGGTCATGACGCTTTCTTGCTGGACGAACCCGACTTCCATCAAACCTTGCAGGGCTTCATCGACGGTTCGGCCGAAATTTGTGGCCTGCCCTCGCGTGAAATCAAAGGCTGAAATCGTGAACATCGCCGTCAATATTCCCGACGCCGCCAAGCCTCCTCCGCGCATCCGCGTCGATCTGCAGCAAGTTGCCGATCTTGTGCCCGCCGGTAGCCGCGTGCTGGACGTAGGCTGCGGCGACGGCACGCTGCTGGCCTATCTCACGCGTTTCAAACAGGTGGATGGACGCGGACTTGAACTTTCTATGGCCAAGGTGCGCGCAGCGGTGAGCCACGGCTTACCGGTCATTCAAGGCAACTTGGAAACCGATCTGAAGGATTATCCCGCTGGCGCTTTCGACTACGTCATTCTCAGCCAAACCCTGCAGGCGACGCATAATCCGCGCGCCGTGATGGAAGAATTGCTGCGGGTTGGCCGGCGCGCCATCGTCTTGTTCCCGAATTTCGGCCATTGGCGTGTACGCCTGTCGGTGATGTTCGGCGGCCGCATGCCGGTGACGCCGATGTTGTCGGACGCCTGGTTCGATACACCCAACATCCATCTCTGCACGGTTTTGGATTTCATCGATCTGTGCAGCCTGATGCGCGTTGAAATCGAAATGGGGTTCGCTTTGGATGCCCTAGGGCAGCGGCTTGGCTTTGCCGCTACGGGCAAACGCGCCAATCTATTCAGCGAACAAGCGCTATTCGTCCTGACTCGCCCGTAATGTCACGCCGTTAGAGCTCATGCCGTTGCCAGCAGCTTTGACGACGACCTTAGCGCGTTTAGCGCTTGCCGGCATTGCATCGAAGGGCGCGGCGTAAATTTGTTTTTCGGCCTCTACAATCACCGCGCCGGCGAAGGTGGGGAACCAGCGCGCACCCAATTCATCCAATGTCGTAGCCCAAGCGCCAACCAAGCGCCACCAGACCGGCGGCAGGAAAAGCGCGGTGGTGGTCTGCAGAGGCACAAACAAATTGTCGCGCAGCAATCGCGTGATCTGGCCCATGGAATAGGGCCGCCCTTGTGCGAAAGGCACGCTTTCCGCCCGCGCCCACAAGCCGCGCCGATTGGTAACAACAACGATCAAACGCCCGCCGTCTGCCAATACGCGCCAGCATTCACGCAGAAAGGGGCGTAGTTGGGCGCTCCCCTCCAAGCAATGGACCAACAGCAGACGGTCGATGGAGCGGTCGGCAAAGGGCAAAGTTTGCTCGTCGGCTAAAACCGCTAGATTGGGCTCGCCATCGGGCCAGTGCATCACCCCCTGCCCGGCCGGCATGGCGGCCAGAACGCGTTCGGCCTCGCCCTGAAAGCGGGTGAGAAATGGCGTCGCAAAGCCGACGCCCAGGACTCGCATACCGCTCAGGGACGGCCAAATTTGGCGCAGACGCCGGGAAATCAAACGTCGCACCAATCGGCCGAGGGGCCCGGCATAAAACGCCCTCAGATCGATGATATCGGTCCACATACAAGGGGTCATACCACAGCCGACACGGAAAGCGCACGCCAGCCGGCCATTGCAACCTAGATTTTCACGATAACCCTTTGATCTGTCTGTGTTTTAGGCTTGCGTCATAAACCTAAATCGCCCACAATCGCCGGTGCGACGCGCGCCTTAAGACGTGCGCCTATTGCGACGATCGGATACCTTTCGGTGCACCGCGATGTCGGCCGGATATTTGGGGCCAAGGGACGTCGTCGCGAGCGGCTCGGTTGGGGAATTGGAATGGTTAAGCGGATCGGGCTCACGTTGGGGTTCACCCTCATCGAGATGGGAATCGTGTTGGTGGTGGTCGGCCTGCTGTTGTCGGGTGGACTGACGGCTGTCGCACCCGTCATTCAAAACAGCAAGATTTCAGAGACCAACCAAAAGCTCGACCGGATCGAACAGGCTTTGATCCTGCACGTCATTCGTTATAGCTGCCTGCCTTGTCCAGCGACAGGCGCTGACGCCTCTGGCGCGGTTACGGAAGGCCAGGCCGCTGCGGGCGGCGTTTACACGGGCTGCCCCGCAGCGCCGACGAATTGCGACAATGTTCGAGGCGTTGTGCCGTGGGTAAACTTAGGCCTGTCCGAAGCTGATGTGACCGACGGCTTTGGCACGCGTATCTCCTATGCCATCGGGACAGCAAACTTACAAAATTCAGGCGAGATGGTACGTGTTCCGCCGTCCGGATATCCGGCCGGCACCGTGACGGTCAATAATTTACAAGGAACACAGATAGCCGGCTGGTGCGCACTTATTCCAAGGGCATGGGCCAAAAGCTTGGTCTCGTCGGCAGCTTTCTAGTGAACGCCTCTTTGATGATTCTAGATGAACCTATGAGCGGGCTGGATCCGCGCGCACGCGTCCTTCTGAAAGACAAGCTTATGGAGGCCCGAACCGCGGGGCGTTCCATATTCTTCAGCTCTCATATTCTGTCCGATATCGAGGAAATCTGCGACCGGATCGGAATTATACACGGCGGTCAGATCATATTCTTGGGAACGCCCGCAGACTTCATGCAGCAGTATGCCGCCGTGTCGCTTGAACGCGCCTTTTTAGCTGCGCTTGAGCAAACGGAAAAAATGGCGAGCGTTGCAGCTGCGCCTTAGCCGAGCGATAGCTTCGAGGTGTCGACGCTTTTCAAGCCGCCGCCTTTGCCATCACTCCCGCCCTGTTTCATCTTGAGCTTGAGATCGCCGACGTTGTCGGCTTCGCCTAATGCGGTCTCTTCGGAAATTTCACCGTTCTGAAAAAGCTTGAGCAGCGCCTGATCGAAGGTCTGCATGCCCGCTTGCACGTTCTCTTCCATTATCTTCTTCAGTTCTTTGACTTCGCCCTTGCCGATAAGTTCCTTGATGTAGCCCTGATTCAAAAGGATCTCGAGAGCCGCCGCCCGCCCCCCGTCTGTTTTCTTAACCAGGCGCTGCGAGATGATCCCTCGCAGATTGAGGGATAGATTAAGAAGGATTTGGCGATGCGTTTCCTGCGGGAAGAAATTGATCACGCGGTCGATCGCCTGATTGGCGTTGTTGGCGTGAAGCGTCGCCATCGCCAAGTGACCGGTTTGGGCGATATTGATGGCGTGTTCCATCGTCTTCATATCGCGGATTTCCCCGATCAAAATTAAATCCGGATGCTGCCGTAATGTATTTTTCAGTGCAGCATCGAATGAATCCGTATCAACGCCGACTTCTCGTTGCGTCACCACACACTGTTTATGGTCGTGAACAAACTCGACCGGATCTTCGATGGTGATGATATGCCCTGGAGCGGACGCATTGCGATGATCGATCATGGCCGCGAGGGTGGTCGATTTGCCTGAGCCGGTGCCGCCGACAACAAATATCAGCCCGCGCTTCTCCATCACGAGGTCGCCCATCAGCGACGGAAGCTTTAGAGCGGCCAGGGTCGGAATCTCCGAGCGGATGATACGGGCGACAATGCCGGGCATACCGCGCTGTTTGAACAGGTTGAGGCGGAACCGCCCTACACCGTCCATGACCACTGCCATATTGAATTCGCCGGTCGTCTCAAACTCTTTACGCTGCTTCTCGTTCATGAACGAAGCGACGATGCGGTTGATCTCTTCCGTTGTCAGCGGCTTCTCCCGCAAGGGTTTAAAGCCTTTATCGCCGCGCCACATCGGCGCGGAATGAACGGTGACATATAAATCCGAGCCGCCGGGTCCCGCCAGTTCACGCAACCAACCTTGGAATTCCGAATCAAACATCGTTTAAGCTCCTTGCGTTGGCAGGCGGGTAAGGCGGCGAACTTCTAGAACAGCGACCGCGATTTGCGCTGGGCATCTGCGGCTGCCGGCTGTGCGGCCGCCGGGGCTGCCGGTTTCGCGCCGCCCGCTGGTTGTGCTCCAGGCGCGGTGCCGTCGTCCGTCAAAGATTTCGACATTTCTTCGGCGACGCTGTTGTCGACCAAACCTGACTCTACCGCTTTCTTAATTCCGTCTTCCATGGTCTGCATGCCGTAGCGCATACCAACTTGGATCATCGAATAAATCTGCGGTACTTTATTTTCGCGGATCAAGTTACGGATCGCCGAAGTGCCGGTCATGATTTCATGAGCGGCAACACGTCCGCCGCCCTTCTTTTTCAGTAAGACTTGGCTGATCACGGCCTGAAGCGACCCGGCAATCATGGACCGCACCATTTCCTTATCACCGGCGGGGAACACGTCGATGATACGATCGACAGTCTTGGCGGCGGAGCTGGTGTGCAGCGTACCCATAACCAAGTGCCCGGTCTCAGCCGCTGTAAGCGCAAGAGAGATTGTCTCGTGATCGCGCATTTCGCCAACAAGAATGACGTCCGGATCTTCGCGCAAAGCGCTCTTCAACGCACGTGCGAAGGATTTGGTGTGGCGTCCCACTTCGCGGTGGTTGATCAGAGCGCGCTTCTTTTGATGCACGAATTCGACCGGATCCTCGACGGTGAGGATATGCATGTCTGAATTTTCGTTCATGTGATTGACCATCGCCGCCAAGGTGGTCGATTTGCCGGAGCCGGTCGGGCCGGTTACCGTTCTCAAATGCTTGGGTATCAAAGGCGTGCGCGCAAATACCGTACGCGATCGCGCACGCCATCGATGGACGTATCCAGCATGACTGGACGCTGATCAAAAAGCGCCAGAAATTGATCGTAATAGGCGACCGCCGCTGCCGAACGTTTAAGCTTGTCGGCGAATAAACCAAGCGCAAAAGAGCCCGTAAGCAGCCGTACTGCGATCAATACCACGGTTGACCGTGCGGCTTACGATCCGGCGCGCAAACCCGCTTTCATCATGCGCCTTCTCGCGCCGGTTCTTTTGTCGCGCTGGGTCTTGGCGCGTGTTGAGCATCCGGATGTCGAACGTCTGCTAATAATTTTCGCCACCGAATCCGGCCGCTTTGACGTTGCTGATGAGTTGGCGCGGCGGCAAGCCGCGCGCGCGCAAAATCCCTCTGTATCCAAACGCTAGTGCCGTCCGCAGATGAGCCCGCAGCCACGTTGGCCGCATCCAAAATACAAGATGGCTTAAGCCACCTGCGCGCGGGCAATATGGCCGGCGCGCGCGTATTGTTCGAAGACGTGCTGTCGATCGACCCGGACAATTACAATGCGCTGCAATTGCTGGGCGCTACATTCATCAATGAAGGCGACACAAAACGCGGCATTCCGCTTATTCAGCGCGCGTTGCATATCAAACCCAATCTGATCGGCGCTTGGAACAATCTGGGCTGCGCGCACTTTGCCGAAGAAAACTTCGACGCCGCCATTAGAAGCTTTCAGCAGGTCCTATTGCTGAAACCGGACGCCGCGAGCGTGCACTACAATTTGGGAAACGCTTACTTCTCGTCCAACCGGCGCGGCGACGCGATTATCCATTATCGCGAGGCTTACAAGCTTAAACCCGACTATACCGAGGCGCTTGGCCTTTACGTTTACACCAGCGCGCTCGCATGCTCATGGACCGACACTACAGCGCGTGAAGCTCTCATTGCTGCAGCTGCGGCGCGGGTCTATGCCGGCCCACCTTTCATCCTGCATGCGCTCATTGACGATCCTGCCGTTCACTTGAGCGCGGCGCGCCATCATCTTGAGCGCACGATGGTCCGACCCGGAATGCCGCTGCCGAAAGCCACGCATACTAATCATGACCGCATTCGTATTGCCTATGTCTCGCGCGATTTTGGCCAATCCGCCGTCGCCCATCTGACCGCAGGTTTGTTCGAGGATCACGACCGCAGCCAGTTCGAAGTTTACGGTATTTCATATGGGCCCGATGACGGCAGCGCCCCGCGGCAACGGCTTGAGCGTGCATTCGATAAGTTTGTGGATGCGCGCAATCTGTCGAATAAAGAAGCAGCGGAAGTCATCCGCGATTTAGAAATCGATATCGCGATCGATCTCAACGGCCATACGCACGGCAGCAGGCTAGGGATTTTCTCTTATCGCCCCGCACCGATACAAGTGACGTACCTGGGGTTCAGCGGCACGACCGGCAGTGACTTGTTTGACTATGTGCTCGTCGATCCCTACGTCGTACCCCAAGACCAGCAGGCGCTTTACATGGAGACCCTTCTTCCGCTGCCTGATTGTTTCCTTCCGAGTGATAGACACCGCGCTGTCGCCACCCATACGCCAAGCCGCGAGAATTGCAGATTGCCAGCAGACGGATTTGTTTTTTGCAGCTTCAATAACAGCTACAAAATCGCACCCGAAATGTTTGAAGTATGGCTGCGCTTGCTGAAAGCCGTCCCCGGCAGCGTGTTATGGCTAGCTTTCAGCAACTCCGAAGCTCAACAAAATCTGCAGCGCGAAGCCGCAGCTCGCGGCGTGCAGTCCGAGCGTCTGATTTTTGCGCCCAAGATTGCATCGATGACGGAACATCTTGCACGTTACCGCCTCGCAGATTTATTCCTCGACACATTTCCCTACAATGCGGCAACCACCGCAAGCGACGCCTTATCGATGGGACTGCCGCTTCTCACTTTGAGCGGGCGTACCTACGCCTCACGCATGGCCGGTAGCCTGCTGCGCACATTGAATCTTCCCGAACTCATGACAACGAGCATCGCAGAGTACCAAGTGCGGGCACTTCAGCTGGCAACACAGCCGGAAGCATTAGCGTCGATCAAAGCCAAATTGGAGCGCGCGTTGCACGAAAGCCCGCTTTTCGATGCCGACCGCTTCACGCACGGCTTGGAATCGGCTTACCAAACGATATGGGATAAATGGCGCGCCCGAAGGGATTCGAACCCCTGACCTCTACCTTCGGAGGGTAGCGCTCTATCCATCTGAGCTACGGGCGCGCATGGCGATTTGGCAACGCCTTGACGGCGTGGGGCGGCAATCTAGAACATCAGCTACACAGGCGCAAATAGGGCGCAAATGGAGCCATATCAGCAGGGTGGGCACTCTTTTTTCTCGCCTTCGAGGCGCGGCAAAGCGGCCACGTCGGCGCCCGAAGGGAGCGGCGCTGCAGGGTTATTCAGAAACGCCGCCACGTCGCTGAGGACTAGCGGCGCTTCTTTATCGCGCAGGATCATGTGCCAGCCATTGTTGTAGTAGGCCGGGCGAAGTTGGGTATCCGTCGTATTCATCGCTTCGAGTGCTTGTTTGGTTGGCTTGCGCGGAATGATCTGGTCGTTGTGACCGTAAAGGTACAAGACCGGCGTCTTGATACGCGGTGCAGCCGCCAAAGCTTCATCCATCAAATCGGTCAGCCCATAAACTGCGTCGATACGTGTTTCCTTGATGAACAAGGGATCGCGGCCGTTATCACGCAGCATGTCGAGATTATCGCTGGCGAGGCGACCCAGACTTTGCCCCGTGGGTTTCCAGCCGGGCAGAATACGTGTGCCGAGCCAGAGCGCCGCACGATAATACATCGGCATCGTGGAACGACCCCACACGGCGGGCGATGCCAGAACAGCGCCGTTTACTGGCGGCGGATCGGCGCTGGCCAAAGCCGCCATGACCACCGCGCCGCCCATGCTTTCGCCAAGACCGTAAAGCGGCGTATCGGGATAAAGCCCCTTCAGAACGCGCGCGAAATCCTTGAAATCCGCGACCATGACCTCGCGTCCGGGCCACAAGCCGGCGTGAGGTGACGCGCCGAAGCCGCGCTGATCGTAGGCGTAAACCGCAACGCCACGCTCGGCCAAAAACGGACCAACCCCCGGCGCACCTGGGACTTTGTCGAAGGCTTTGCTGTAGTCGTTGAAGCCATGCACGGCGAGAACCACGACCTTTGGCGCGCTGTCTTGCGGCAACCATCGGCGCACGGCGAGTTCTAAGCCGTCGGACGTGACAAAGGATTTGTCAGTGAGATGCGGTGTCGTTGGCCCCGGCCCGGACGGTGCGGTCAACGGCGCGCACGCCGCGAGCACCATAACCACGACGCTCGACGGCGGCAGGCGCATGAACTTCATGTCTATTGCGCAGCTTGACTAGAACTGCCCGCCGTCAGCTGCAGGAAGATGTCTTCGAGATCGACTTCCTCGGTTCTGATGTCGGCAACAACGATTTGCGCGGCACGCACGGCGTCCAAAATTTCCTGCATGGCATTGTCGCTGGGACGGTAGTTGATGTGCAGTTCCGTCGGGAACGGCAGCGTCGCATGAAAGTTCGCCAGCGCCGGTGGAATTTCTGCCAACGGCTGCGCGAGACTCAAGATCACCGCTTTGTTGTCGATGCGACGGAGCAGCGCACGCGTGGTATCGCAAGCCACCAACCGGCCGTGGTTGATGATGGCAACGCGATCGCACAACGCTTCAGCTTCTTCAAGATAATGAGTCGTCAGCACAATCGTGGTGCCGCGCGCATTCAACTCGCGCAAATGTCGCCACAGATGCTGGCGCAACTCTACGTCGACACCTGCAGTGGGCTCATCCAGCACCACCACCGGCGGCGTATGGACCAGCGCTTTGGCGATCAGCAATCGGCGGCGCATACCGCCCGAGAGCGCGCGGGCGTAGGAATTGGCTTTGTCGGCGAGGCCCACGACTTCGAGGATTTCCATAGTGCGCCGTTCGGCTTTGGGGACGCCATAAAGACCCGCCTGCACTTCCAGCACTTCAGCCGGCGTAAAAAACGGATCGAGGTTCAGCTCTTGCGGCACGACGCCGATTGCGCAGCGGGTTTGGCGTTCTTGGGTGTCGATATCGTAATCCCAGATTCGTACCGAGCCCGAAGTCTTGCGGACCAGACCGGCCATTATATTGATGATAGTCGATTTGCCTGCGCCATTGGGACCAAGCAGCCCAAAGAAAGACCCGCGCGGCACTTCCAGCGAAAAGTTGCTGACCGCGAGTTTGGGCGGGCGCTTTCCGCTGCCGTCATAAATTTTATTGAGGCCGCGTATTTCAACGGCCAGGTCGGGAATCGCAAAACCAGGGGGGGCGGTGGGCGACGGGTTGCTCATCACCGTTGGATATCCTCCATAAAATGGCCGGTCAATGACCTAAGGCGACCCTGAGGGGCGGCTTATGCCGAAAGCCCCTTTAGGCCGCGTTATGCGCCATCTTGAAATCCGGGCCGCACAGCCGCATAAACATCCTCAAGATCGCCGCTTCGCGCGGCACTGGCACTTAGCGGGAAACGCACCATGACCGAGCCTTTTGAAACGATCAAAGTCGACACCACGGCCGTCAGCTGTGATGGCGGCGGCGGGTCCCTGGGCCACCCGCGCGTTTTCCTGCAGATCAAGCCTGAGATCGGCGAGATTGAGTGCCCCTACTGCAGCCGTCACTACGTCCTCAATAAGGACGCCAAAGCCCACGCGGGCCATTGAGATTAGGGGCTGCGTTCGCGCCCCACTCATTTCGGAATGGCATCGCCCTCACCCAAGCCAAAACGCGTCTACCTGATCGACGGATCGGGTTACATTTTCCGCGCTTTCCACGCCCTGCCGCCCATGACGCGGCCAGATGGAACGCCGGTCAACGCCGTATACGGCTATGCCAACATGCTGATGAAGCTGTTGGAGGATTTGCGCGATCACAAGGTTGAAGAACTGATTGCGGTGGTGTTCGACGCCAAGCGCCTGACCTTCCGCAACGAGATCTACAAAGAATATAAAGCGCACCGGCCCGAAGCGCCCGAGGCGCTGGTTCCCCAGTTCAGCATCATTCGTGACGCGACGCGCGCCTTCAATGTGCCGTGCGTCGAGATGGAAGGCTTCGAGGCCGATGATCTGATCGCGACTTATGCCAAACATGCCGAGGCCGCCAGCATCGATGTGGTCGTTATCTCCGCCGATAAAGATCTGATGCAGTTGATCCGCCCCGGCATCACCATGCTGGACCCGATGAAGAACCGCACCATCGGTCCTGAACAGGTGCAGGAAAAATTCGGCGTCAGTCCGGATAAGGTGATCGAGGTTCAGGCCCTGGCGGGCGATTCCTCCGACAACGTGCCGGGGGTTCCCGGCATCGGCATCAAAACCGCCGCCGAGCTCATTCTACAATACGGCGATCTGGAGACTTTGCTGGCCAAAGCCGGCGAGATCAAACAGCCCAAGCGCCGCGAGAATTTGATCGCCTACGCCGACCTCGCGCGCATCTCCAAGCGTCTTGTGACATTGAAAGACGATGTTCCGGTTGAACGCGCGCTTGAGGATTTGAAGTGGGTCGAGCCCGATCCAAAAACACTGCTCGATTTTATTGCGGCGCAGGGCTTCAAAAGTCTGATCGCGAAAGTCACCAGCAAGCTGGGCGGCACGCCGCATTCGCTCGAATCAATTCCACTGGATGATGCGCGCGCGCACAAAGCGCCTGAAAGCACCGCACTTTCCAAAGCTGCAGTGAGCCCACCTATTACTGCGGTCGGTCCAGGCGCCTATGAAACCATTCAGACCGTCGCCGATCTTAAGCGCTGGGTGGATGCGGCTACAGCCAACGGCTGGGTCGCCGTCGATACCGAAACCGACGGCCTTGATCCGTTACGCGCGAAAATGTGCGGCGTGTCGTTGTCCATTACACCGGGCTCCGGTTGCTATATTCCGTTGCGCCATGTCGGCAGCGCGCCACAGGGAACTTTGGACCTTGGTGGAGAAAGCGGCAGCAAAGACGCGCCGCCGCAGATTGCCATTAACGACGCCGTCAAGCTTCTGAAGCCGCTCCTGGAAGATCCCAGCGTTCTGAAGATCGGGCACAACATCAAATTCGATATGCACGTCTTCGCGCGTGAAGGCATTCATGTGGCGCCGGTAGACGATACAATTGTGATCTCTTACATCCTTGAAGGCGCCGGTCACGGCCACGG
>CAITZE010000079.1 GCA_903896775.1 uncultured bacterium | reverse complement strand
GCCGCCCTCACCCGACAATACCACCTTCACATCCTTCGCGGCTTGGCGGGCGAGCAGATAGGTCGGCACCACGGCGTAGTCGCAGACCGGATCGTCCATGGCCGCGGCAATGGCGGGAAGGTTGCGCCAGAAATCCGCCGCCGTAACTTCGATCTCTACATGCGTCGCACCTGCCGCTGCCGCAACTGTGCGCGCACCATCGCGTTCGTCGTGGGCTGCGGTTCCCGGAAACGCCGCGGTGAAGGCCAGCACCGAGCGATCATTCAGCTGCGCCATCATGGCGAGCACGGCGGCGGAATCGATGCCGCCCGAGAGAAACATGCCGTAAGGCACATCGGCGCGCTGATGGACAAAGACCGCATCGCGCCAGACATCATCCCAGGTTTTCAGCGCATCGGCATCGCTGAGCGCCACCTGTTTGTTGACCGGCAGCGCCTCGCGCCGCAACCGCGCGACAATGCGCGCCTTTTCGACAATGAGTGTCTCGCCGGGCGCGACGCGGAAGATGCCGGTAAAGGGCGTCTCATTACCTGTCGTAAAATTGAAGGCCAGCATTTCATCGCGCGCACCGGTATTGAGCGCAGGTGACACGACGCCTGCGGCGATCAATGCTTGCGGCTCCGAGGCAAAGTAGAAACCGCTTGGTGTCTCAGCGTAATAGAGCGGCTTGATGCCGAAAGGATCGCGCGCCAGCACCAGACGGCCCCGCACCGGATCGTGGAGCGCGATGGCGTACATGCCGCGCAAGTTTTTGGCAAAGGTCTCGCCGTCGCGGCGATAAAGATGCAAAGCACTTTCGCAGTCGGAGCCGGTCGTAAAGCTCGCGTCTTTCATCTCCGCACGTAGCGCGAGATCGTTATAGATTTCGCCGTTAGCGATGAGGGCGACACCGTCGACGCCGACAAAGGGCTGATCGCCGTGAGCGAGATCAATAATGGCGAGGCGCGTGTGCGCCAGCGCCACATCGCCTTTGACATAACGGCCATGACCGTCGGGACCGCGATGGGTCAGCGCCGCCGTGAGTTTACCGAGAATCTTCTCCAGCACATCCGGCGGCGGCGAGCGTCCGTCCGGCGTCATAACGCCTGCGATCCCACACATGAGAGATCAGGCGTTCGAACTGCTGACAGCACTCGACGGTTTTCCCGTCAGGAGGCTGAGCAACTGCAGATACTGAGGTGCGACTTTATCCATGGCGAAGGTTTCGTCGAAGGCGCTGCGCCCGGCGGCGGTAAGACCCTTCGGAAGATCAGGATCGTTGCTCATCCATTTGATGGCTTCGGCCATGCTGATGGGATCGCCCACCGGCACCAGCAGGCCGTTCTCTTTATGGCGGATCAAAAGCCCAGGGCCGAGACTATCGGCTGCGATCACCGGCGCACCCACGCCCCAGGCTTCGACAATCGCATCGCCCACGTCTTCTTGTTTCGCGGGATACACAAACACATCGCAGGCCGCGAGGTATGGCGCGAGATTGTCTTGCCAGCCTAAGAACCGCACACGCGGTTTGACGCCGCGCTCATGCGCTGCCGTCTCAAGTGCTTCGCGATCCACGCCATCGCCCGCGATCCACAGGTAATATCCCGAGATACGCGCAACCGCGTCGAGCAGCGTCTCCAATCCGGTTTTGGATGTAAGGCGCATGGAGGTGAAAATCAGTTTCGCGGTCGGCGGTGTGAAGACGGTCTTGCGGTTAAGCGCAGGCGTTTTGCGCTCGTCCTCTGTCATCGGCAGATGCGGCAACACATGCACCTGCTGCACCGACCAGCCGGCAACCATGGCCGCGTCGGCGCGCGATTGCGCGGGCGTGAAAATGTGGTGGCATTTGTTCAGCAAAGCTTCGTGATCGAAGCTAGTGCCAAGCCGCGCCATATGAATGAAGCTGTCTTTCTGCACAAGCTCGGCGACATCGGGTGTCCACGAGATCACGAGATCGGGCGCGAAGCGGCGAATGGCCGAATTGATATGCCGCCGGTCCATGAAGGTGAAGCGGCTGGGGAAATCCATCTCGACGGTGGTGACGCCCATCGCCTCGTAGCGTTGCGCGCGGACAGCATCGCGGCAGAACATGGCGCGCTGTTCGACGCCGTTCTTTTGCAAAACCCCGGCGAGACGCATCGCCTGGCGCTCGACGCCGCCATAAGGCGCGCCCGACATCAGATGGAAAACCTTCACGCCGCCACCTCTTACCTTCTTAAAACTTGGCACGCCGGAGCGTCCGAAGCCAAGGGATTCGGCAGCAACTTCAATTAGATTTCATAAGTGCGGCGAAGGCCGCGACAACCGCATCGACATCCAGGGCGGCCAAATTCCCGCCCGGCGCGCAAACCGCGCCACCACCCCAGGGCCCGTAGCGCGCCGGATCGGTAGCCCCGAACAAGGACAGCGCCGGCAATCCCGCTGCAGCGGCCAAATGTGAAAGCCCGGAGTCGTTGCCGATGAAGGCCCCACACCGTGCCAAAGCCGCCTGTACGGTCAAGAGATCGGGTTCGGCAAAAACCGTGATGCCGTCTTGAGACGAGATTAAAGACGCCGCTTTAATCTCATCGCCGGGCCCACCAAATAGCGCCACGCGCCAGCCCGCGCACAAGCCACCCGCGCCCGTAAGCCGCGCGATCAATGCGGCGAAGCGTTCCTGCGGCCAAGTCTTGGCCAGCGTCGCGGCCACCGGAGAAATGGCAAGGACCGGCGCACCGTCGGGAATAAGCGCAGCACCCGCCGCGTCATGCCGCGCGCTCCGATAGAGAAATGGTGCTGCGGGTTGCGCCAAATTCAAAAGCCGTGAGAGATGCGCGACATGATGCTCGCCGGCAGGGATTGGCCCTACAACGTAACGTTTGCGCACAGGGATGACGTAAGAGATCAGCGAGCGGCGCAGATCGATGACGATATCCCACACCGTGCCGCGCACCTGTTTCCACAACCCGTACCAATGGGCATCGAAGCGTTGCTTGGCGACAACGATCACCCGCTCAAGGCGCGGCATGTCGACGAACAGCGGCGCGGCCAAAGGTCCGCAGGCGATGGTAAACCGCGCGTCGGGATAAGCGTCGACCAGATGATGCAAAATGCCCGACGACAGCACGCCGTCGCCGATGCGCGTGTGGGTGATGAAAAGGATATTCAACGCCGGCCCGCTTTAAACGCCGGCGGCCGGGATCGTAGCGACAAGCGCATCCAGTTCCTCGGCCGCCATGGCCCAGGCGCGGCGGCGGGTCACCAGCGCTGCCGCTTCGCTCATATTTTTGTGGAAGGCATCGTCTTTAAGAATCTGCAGCGTGACGTTGGCGAAGGCTTCGGCGTCCGGCACGATATAACCGCTGGAGCCGTTATCGAGGTGTTCGTCCACACCGCCCAGCGCACGCGCGACCGCAGGTAAACCCGCCGCTTGCGATTCCTGCAAGGTCCAACAGGCGAAGTCTTGCGCATCGCCGGGATAAAGATGAACGCGGCTGGACCGATAGACATCGGCCATGCCTTCATCATTGAGCGGATCGACCACAACGACGTTGGCCGCTGCAGCCGCCATGACCTGTTTCAAAACCGGCGCGACCGGGGCCGGAACTTCTTCGCCCTTAATACCTTTGCTGAGCACGGCGGAATAAACCGCCAAGCGCGCCGTCGGCATTTTCGGATGAATCTTCTTGGTCCACACATCCACCAGCCAGTCGAGACCATGGAGCGGGTGCGCGGTGACAACCGCATGAGGCGGCGGCGGACCGGGCGGCGGCGTGGCTGCCTCTTCCACCGCTTGCATGGCTTCGTTGCGCTGGGAGGCGATCTCTTCGGCGGGGTCATAGCCGTAATGCTCAGTCATGGAATCCACGACCGGCGAGAACTTTGGTTTCTCGAAATAGACGCTGCGCACGCCGGGCACGATGACACTGCGGCGTATTTTGCCTTTGTAGGTCTGCTGCTGACCGTTGCTGACGAACAGCAGGACGGGGTGAAAAGAGTCCCACAGCGCTGCGTTGGCCGGTGCGGCCAGATAATCGGGCGTGCCCATCACCCACAGCACGCGGCGGGCGGCGGCACGCACGGCACCCAACAACGTGGGTTTGCGCAAAGCGATCAGCACATCTGTGGCTTTCGGCGTAGCGGCATCGCCGATGGGTATCCAGTAGGCGCCATCAGCCACATGGGCATGGGACGCACGGTTGATGACCTTCACGTCGTGGCCGCGCGCGAACAGGGCCGATGCTATGCCGATGACAGCCTTCTCCGGCCCGCCCAAAGGGCGGCGCAACGGGGTAAAACCGTCATAAGGCAGGGGTGAATCGTCGACAAAAACGTAACGCATGGCAGAGTTATAACCGCGGTCTTGCCGGGGGGCAAAGGAGTGCTACATAGAGCCCATGCCCAACCAATTGCCCGACCGTCCTGCCCAGCCGCAATACGCCACCCTGCCCCACCGGGCACTGATCGCCGTGCGCGGCGAGGACCGCATCAGTTTCCTGCAAGGACTGGTGTCCAACGACATGCTGAAGGTGCAGGCGGGCGAAGCGGTGTGGTCGGCCTTCCTGACCCCGCAGGGCAAATTCCTGCATGAGTTTTTTGCCGTCCCCCACCACGATGCCGTGCTGCTCGAATGCGAGCGGGCGCGGCGCGACGACCTGGTGACACGCCTCTCGCGGTACAAATTGCGCGCCAAAGTTACCCTGGCCGCCGACGATACCTTGGTGCCGGGTGTGGCTTGGGGCGAAGGCGCGAGTACAGCGTTAAGCACCAGCGAGACTCCTGGAACTGTGGCCGTGCATGGCGCGGGCGTCGTCTATACCGATCCTCGTCTGTTGGGCGCGGGTGTGCGGTGGGCGCTGCAAGCCGATCAGATCGAGGGCCTCACCAAGCTGGGCCTCACCCACGCCACGCCCGAAGACTTCGACGCCTTACGCATCGGCTTGGGTCTGCCCGACGGCAGCCGCGACATGGAGATCGAAAAAGCCCTGCTGCTCGAAAACGGTTTTGAGGAATTGCGCGGCGTCGACTTCAAGAAGGGCTGTTACATCGGCCAGGAGCTGACCGCCCGCACACACTACCGCGCACTGATCAAAAAGCGCCTGATGCCGGTGACCATCGAGGGACACGCGGAACCTGGCACACCGCTGACGACCGCTGACGGCCTCGAAGCCGGTGAATTGAAAAGCGTTAGCGGCGGCAGAGGCCTCGCACTGGTACGGCTCGATAAACGCGGCGGGCCGCTTCATGCGGGCACGGCGCAAGTCACCGCGCATCAGCCGGCCTGGATCAAGCTGCCCGAATAGCCGGACAAATATAGCCGGAACAATTGCCATTGGCCTGAGTTGTATCTCCGTAGAATTCATGGAGGACTGGCAATGCTGCGCACAATTTTACTCGTGCTATTGATTCTCATGGTCCTCGGCAGTCTGCCGCTGTGGCCCTATAGCGGCGGCTGGGGCTATTACCCGAGCGGCGGCTTCACCTTGCTGTTGATCATTCTGATCGTGCTGGCGCTGCGGCCTAGCGCTTAAGTCAAATCGCGTGATAATCTGCTTTGCCGCGGACCGGGAAACCGGTGCGCGGCAAAGTGCATGAGTGATGTAGATGGAATCCACACGCGCTCGAAATATAGGCTTTGCCGTTCTCGCCATCGTCAGCGTCGCGGCGGCGATGGGCCTTGGCCAGATCGCGACCTTTCCCAATCTGACCACATGGTACGCCGGGCTTGCGAAGCCTTCCTTCAATCCGCCGAACTGGGTTTTCGGGCCGGTGTGGACGGCGCTGTATGTGTTGATGGCGTACGCGGTGTGGCGGATTTTGCGTCTGCCGTCATCGACGCCGGGCCGCACCACCGCACTGATTTTGTTTTTCGTACAGCTTGCGCTCAATGCCGCGTGGTCGTGGATGTTCTTCGCGGCCCACAATCCCTTGCTGGGCCTCATCAACATCATCCCGCAACTCTTGATAATCCTGGCGACCATCGCCGCCTTTCAGCGCCTCGATAAAGCGGCGGCCTGGAGTCTGGTGCCGCTGGCCTTTTGGGTCGCTTTTGCCAGCGCGCTTAACTTCACGATCTGGCAGCTGAACAGCTAGACCGGCTCCAACGCACGATGCGGCGCTGGCGGCAAAACGACTTCAATAGTGTCGCCGGGCCACACATCTCCACTCGCAACGACGATGCTCATGACGCCGGCTTTGCGGACGAGATTGCCGCTGGCATCACGCTCCAGCGTCGCGGCCATCAGCCCTGACTGGATACGATTTAAAAGAACGCAAGGCTCGCGCAATCCTGTGAGTTCAACAATGGCACGCGCGCCCAGCTTCAGCTGCGTGCCGGTGGGCAGCGTAAGAAGATCAAGCCCGCGCGTGGTGACATTCTCACCCATCTCACCGGCGGCAACTGCGAGGCCCTTTTGCTGCAGCTCATCATGCAGCTCGGCTTGGATAAGGTGCACCTGGCGCAGATTCGCCCGCGTTGGATCTTTCTTGGCGTCGTAGCGATGTTTGACGGTGACGCCCGCGTGCGCGTCACCGTCCACGCCCAGACCTGCCACAATGCGGATGAAGGCTTGCGGCGCTTTGCGTGTGCGATGCACAGGGCTCGCGCTGACCGCCGCGACGATGCCAGTCATGCACGCTATTTTGACGTCTTCTCACTCAGGGCCGCTTGCGCCGCCGCGAGTCGGGCCACCGGCACGCGGTAGGGCGAGCACGACACATAATCCAGGCCGGCTTTGTGGAAGAAGGCGATGGAGTCCGGATCGCCGCCGTGTTCGCCGCAGACGCCGAGCTTCAGACCTTTACGCGCCGCACGGCCGCGTTCGACGGCGATGCTAACCAACTCGCCCACGCCTTCCTGGTCGAGACTCGCGAAGGGGTCCTTGGTGAAGATGCCTTTGGCCTTATAGGTCTCGATCAACGCGGCGCAGTCGTCGCGCGACAGGCCCAGCGTCATCTGCGTGAGATCGTTGGTGCCGAAGGAGAAGAAAGCGGCGGTCTTGGCGATATCGCCGGCTTGCAAGGCCGCGCGCGGCAACTCGATCATAGTGCCGACCATATACTCGACCGTCACACCGGCAGCGGCGAGCGCTGCTTTGGCCGCGTCGTCGACGACCTTCTTCATCATATCGAGTTCCATGCGCTGGCCCACCAGTGGGATCATAATCTCGGGGAACACTTTCTTGCCGAGCTTGGTCACGGCAGCGGCGGCTTCGAAAATCGCGCGGGCCTGCATTTCGTAGATTTCAGGATGCGAGACACCAAGGCGCACGCCGCGATGGCCGAGCATCGGGTTGGTTTCGTGCAGACGCACCATGGCTTCGCGCACGGACTCTTCCGACACACCGGCACCGTGCGCCACTTCGGCGATCTCGGCATCGGTGTTGGGCAGGAACTCGTGCAACGGCGGGTCCAGCAGGCGGATCGTCACCGGCAGACCTTCCATGATGGTGAACAGCTTCACGAAATCGGCGCGCTGGTAGGGCAGCAGCTTTTCGAGCGCGGCTTTACGGCCGCCGACATCTTTGGCCAGGATCATTTGGCGCATGGTGAGGATGCGCGCCGGATCGAAGAACATATGTTCGGTGCGGCAGAGACCGATGCCTTCCGCGCCGAACTTGCGCGCGGTTTCGGCATCCAGCGGCGTCTCGGCGTTGGCGCGCACTTTGAGACGGCGGATTTTGTCGACCCAGCCCATCAGTGTCGCGAAGTCGCCAGTTAAAGCGGGCTGAACGGTTGCAACCTTGCCCAGGAAGACTTCGCCGGTGGAGCCATCGAGCGTGATGACATCGCCTTCCAGCAGGATCTTGTCGCGCACACGCGCGGTTTTTGCCTTGGCATCGACATTGATGTCACCGGCACCGCAAACGCAAGGTGTGCCCATGCCGCGCGCGACCACCGCCGCGTGGCTGGTCATGCCGCCGCGTGTGGTGAGGATGCCTTGGCTGACGTGCATGCCGCCGATGTCCTCGGGACTGGTCTCGCGGCGCACGAGAATGACTTTCTCGCCGCGCCTCACCCAATCTTCCGCATCTTCAGCGGTGAACACGATCTTGCCCGAAGCTGCGCCTGGCGAAGCGGGCAGCCCGCGCGAGATCAACTGGCGCGGCGCTTTGGGGTCGAGGGTCGGGTGCAGCAACTGATCGAGCTGCGCCGGATTGATGCGGCGCACGGCTTCATCTTCGGAGATCAAACCTTCGCGCGCCATATCGACGGCGATCTTGAAACCAGCTTGTGCCGTGCGTTTGCCGTTACGGGTTTGCAGCATCCACAGCTTGTTCTTTTGGATGGTGAATTCCATGTCCTGCATATCGGCATAGTGGCGCTCAAGCCGGTCGCGGGTTTCCACCAGCTCCTTGAACAGCGCGGGCATGGCTTCTTCCATGGCCGGCAGCTTCGAACCTTGGGCGTTTTTGCCGTCGATGGTGATCTGCTGCGGCGTGCGAATCCCGGCCACCACGTCTTCGCCTTGCGCGTTCACGAGATACTCGCCGTAGAATACGTTCGCGCCGGTGGACGGATCGCGGCTGAAGCACACGCCCGTCGCGCAATCGGTGCCCATATTGCCGAACACCATGGACTGCACGCTGACAGCCGTGCCCCAGGCGTCGGGGATATCCTGAAGCTTGCGATAGGTAATGGCGCGCTGGTTCATCCAGCTGCCGAACACCGCGCCCACCGCGCCCCACAACTGCTCATGCACATCTTGCGGGAACGGCGTGCCCAGTTCTTCGGCGACGCGGGCCTTGTAGGCGTCCAGCAACGATTTCAAATCCGCCGCCGTGAGATCGGTATCGAGCGCGATGCCTTTGTCTTCTTTGGCGAGGTCTAACAACTGTTCGAAGTCGTAGTGATCCATGCCCAAGACGACGCTGGAATACATCTGAATGAAACGGCGATAGCTGTCGTAAGCGAAACGCGCATCGCCCGATTGTTTGGCCAGACCTTCGACGGTCGCGTCATTGAGGCCGAGGTTGAGGATGGTATCCATCATGCCCGGCATGGATGCGCGCGCGCCCGAGCGCACCGAGACCAGCAGCGGATTGGATTCGTCGCCGAACTTTGGCCCGCCGATGAGAGCCTCCACGTCCTTGATGCCGCGCTCCACCTGCGCCTTGAGATCGCCCGGATACTGTTTGCCGTTGGCGTAATAGTAGGTGCAGACCTCGGTGGTGATGGTAAAGCCCGGCGGTACCGGCACACCGATGCTGCTCATCTCGGCGAGGTTGGCGCCCTTGCCTCCCAGGAGGTCTTTCATGGCCGCCGTGCCCTCGGCTTTGCCCGCGCCGAAGGTGTAGACCCATTTGGCGGGCGCGATGGCTGTGACGGTTGCGGCCAGCTCGCCCGGACCCGGCGGGTACAGATCGGGGCGCAGCTCGTGACGGGTGACCTTGCCGCCGGTGGCCTGCTCGACGGCCAGGGCCCGCTCGGCGGGCACGCGGTCCCACTGGCTGATGGCCTGAGGGGTGACATTAATCGTGCGGGCCAGGGCTGCTGTGCCACCGGCTTCGGTAATGGCACGTTCGAGGGCTTCATCACGCATGTAAGGTCGCCTTTTCAAGGAAACGTAAGGTCACCTTGAATAAGACGAGTTCTGGTAGCTTACAAGAGCTGAATCTGGGTAAAATTATGTAAGCTTCCTGATTTATAGACAGGATAGCTTACATAATCCGAAAGAAACGCCTTTAATGACCCATCGACGGAGCGGTATAGCCCGTCCCGGAAGGCGTGCTGGACGTGCCGCCCACGGTCGGCGGCTTATAGCCGGTCCCGCTGGGGGTCGTGCCGCCGTTCATGGTCGGCGCGGCATAGCCGGTGCCGGGAACCGCCCTGCCCGGAAGCGGCGAAGAGCCATTGGTGTCGTAGAGCGTGCCGGGCGCTTGGGTCGTCATCTGCGGCGAAACCGGGATGTCATGGCGGGCACCGATGGCGGCCGCCGGCGTTCCCGGTGCTGGGCCTGCGGCTTGCGAGGCCTGGCAATTGCTGAGTTCCGCGCCCGTCAGTCCCATCTGCGAGCAGGCCGAAATGGCAACGCCCGGATTGGCCACGGGCGATGAGCCCGGAACGATTCCGTTTTGTTGCGCGAGGACTGGCGTAGAAAAAGCAACGAAGGCGGCGGCGATGAAATATTTTTTCATGATGGCCTCATGTTGTGGCGGGCGCATGCCCTATGTAACCACAATCCAGAAGCGCCGCATTTGTTCCCTTAAGTTTGCGCGAGACTCAACCTTCGATTTTAGAGAAGTCGGCGAGTTTGTTCATCGCACTCTCAATGCGCGATAACAGACGCAGGCGCGCGGTGCGTTGCGCGGGCTCGTCGGCATTGACCTTCACTTTGTCGAAGAAGTTATCGACCGGCTTGCGCAAGAACGCGAGCGCGCCCATGGCCGCGGTGAAATTCTCGCGCGTGT
>CAITZE010000078.1 GCA_903896775.1 uncultured bacterium | reverse complement strand
CTATGACCATCGCGGTCGGCTTCGTGGTCGACGACGCCATCGTCATGCTGGAGAACATTTATCGCTATATCGAAGAGGGCATGGATCCGATGGAGGCCGCGATGAAGGGCTCCGCGGAGATCGGGTTCACTATTTTGTCCATGAGCCTGTCGCTGGTCGCGGTGTTCATTCCGCTTTTGCTTATGGGCGGCGTTATCGGCCGTCTGTTCCATGAGTTTGCAATGACCGTCAGCATGACCATCCTGATTTCAGGGGTCGTGTCGCTGACGATGACGCCGATGTTGTGTTCCAGATTTCTACGTCATAGCACCGAGCAGCACGGTAAAGTCTACCGCGCCATCGAGGCTGGTTTTCAGGCGATGTTCGATTTCTATCGCCGCACACTCGACATCGCGCTCGCGAATCAGCGCGTGACATTCGCGGTGTTTGTGGCGACCGTGGTGGTCTCCGGCATTCTCTTTGTCATCGTGCCAAAGGGGTTCTTCCCGAACCAGGATGTTGGGAGCATCTCTGCCGTCACTGAAGGCGCGCTGGATATTTCCTTTGCCGAGCTTTCGCGCTTGCAGGAACAGGCCCGTGATATCATCGCCCGCGATCCAGGCGTACTTACAACGGGCTCGGCTGCGCCATTTGGCGGGAGCCCGAATAGCGGACGCATTTTCGTTTTATTGAAGCCGCATCGCGAGCGCATTTCGGCCTATGAAATTATCGACCGGTTGCGCCCGCAGCTCGCCGCTATTCCGGGCCTCAAAGTTTATCTGCAGGTTCCGCAGGACATTAATATCGGCGGCCGTCCCACACGCACACAGTATCAATATACCTTGCAGGATGCGGATGCTGACGAACTCAGCATCTGGGCGGAGAAGATGGTCACAGCCATGGCGACGCTGCCGCAATTGCGCGACGTCGCCAGCGATCAACAATTGGGTGCTTCGACCGCTACCCTAACCATTGATCGTGCTAAGGCAGCAAGCTACGGCGTCCAGCCGCAGCTGATCGACGACACACTTTACGACGCGTTCGGCCAGCGTCAGGTGGGGCAGTATTTCACGCAAGTGAATACCTACCACATCATTCTGGAGGTGCTGCCGGAGATGCAAAGCGACCTGCGCACATTGGACAAGATCTTTGTAAAGTCGCCGACAAGTAACCAACAGGTACCGCTCTCGACTTTCGTTACGCTGGATACAAAACCGGTCAGCTCACTGTCCATCAATCATCAGGGACAGTTTCCCGCCGTCACCATTTCCTTCAATCTGACCACGGGGGTTGCTCTGGGCGACGCTGTGGAAGCTATCCAAGCACTTCGTGTTTCGATGGGTGTGCCCTCGGGATTGAACGATACCTTCCAAGGGACTGCCAAGGCTTTTCAAGATTCGCTGACAACTCAGCCTTATCTGATCGCTGCTGCGATTCTTGCCGTCTATGCAATTCTTGCGATGCTTTATGAGAGCTACATCTATCCGTTGGCAATTTTGTCGACTCTGCCGTCGGCGGGTGTCGGCGCACTACTGATGCTGCTGATCGTCCACTACGACTTGTCCGTGATCGCGCTCGTCGGCGTCTTGTTGCTGATCGGGCTTGTGAAGAAGAACGGAATTATGATGGTCGACTTTGCCATCAATGCGCAGCTTCAGAAGGGTGCGTCCTCCTTCGATTCCATCCGCGAAGCCTGCCACTTGCGTTTCCGTCCCATCATCATGACGAGCGCCGCCGCGCTGTTAGGCGGCGTGCCGTTAATGTTCTCCGAAGGTGCGGGCTCGGAGCTTCGCCGTCCGCTGGGGTACGCGATGGTGGGGGGGCTCTTGGTCAGCCAGACGCTGACGCTTTACACGACGCCCGTCGTTTTCCTTTACCTCGAACGCTTGCGTGAATGGTCGAAGGCGCGCAAAGCGGCACGTGCAAAGCCCCAACACGCTCCGGCTGAGTGATCGTTCGAGTAGCTTCATTCTTAAAGATGGAAGACTAGGCAGCCTGCTGAGATGCAACCTATACGGCTGCGTCGCGCATTACCGTCGGCGCCATTGATGCTTACGCGGTCAATGAAGATCACACGCAGATTGCAATCTTTCGCTGGGCCGCTAGTTGCGACTTGCAGGTCCCAGCCTGCGGGCAGGAATTTCTTAAGCGCTGCATCCGACGCCTGAAAGTCGAGCTGGAAACGTGTTTCGATGCTTTCTTCGACGGCGGTTTGCGCGCGCGCGTCGATTGAAAAGAAAATCGCAGCTAAGCCAAGAGCGCGCAGAATCTGGTGATGCACGTTATCCCCCTTGAAAGACTAAGGCGATCTTAGGAGCATTGAGAGGGGCTAGAAAGCGCAATGCAGGCCGCGCCCGCGTCAGCGCGGTAAATGGTGCCGGCTGAGGGAATTGAACCCCCGACCCACGGTTTACAAAACCGTTGCTCTACCCCTGAGCTAAGCCGGCCTCCAACGGGGAACGCTACCCGCGACGCAAAATCGCCGGGAAAATAGAGCCCGGCGAATAAAAGGGCAAGCTAGCGGTTAGTTTTGGTCTGGCGAGCCCGTTCATATAGCGCCACGGCGGTAGCATTAGAGACATTGAGGCTTTCCATGTTACCCGCCATAGGCAAGGAAGCTACGTGGTCGCAGGTTTCGCGCACCAAACGCCGCAAGCCTTCACCTTCGGCCCCCAGGACCAAGGCTATCCGCCCATCCAGCTTAATGTCGGCCAACTGCTGCGGCGCTTCGGCATCGAGGCCGACCAGCCAGAACTGGTGTTCTTTAATAAGTTCCAGCGCGCGCACCAAATTGCCGGCCTTGATATACGGAATTTTATCGAGAGCTCCGGATGCCGACTTGGCCATCGCACCGCTTTCGTCTGGCGCATTGCGGTCGGGCGCAACAACAGCTGCCGCGCCGAAGGCTACCGCAGACCGGAGAATCGCACCGACGTTGTGCGGATCGGTCACTTGATCGAGTACGACAATGCAAGAGTTGGGATTCACGGCGATGCGTTCCAGGACGTCCTGTAGATCATGCTCCAAGGGATGCGTGAGGACGGCGACCCCTTGATGCACCGCGCCTTCGCCGACGTGGTTGTCGATCTCGTTGCGTGACGCTGCTTTGACTTGGCCTAAAGTGCGCGGCGGAATTGACGACTCTTCATTCAGTTTCGCCAGGGCTTCCGTCGTGGCCAGGACGCGCAGAATTTTGCGATCGCCATTCGCCAGCACTGCTGCCACAGGGTGATGACCGTAGATCCAGGTTTCGCTCACGCGCCGTGCGCGACCTTCGCGCGACTCTCCCTGTGTATCGGCGGATTGAGATTCGGGCCGAGGACGTGCGCTGTATTTTTCGTTCTTAGCGTGAGCAGTCTGAGCGCGTTCAGGCTTTGGCCCTTGTTGGCGCGTAGGGCTGGAGGCAGTCAGCGGAAGTTTCGTCTGCGGCCGCTCAGAGCGTTGCTCCGGCGCTCGGTTCATCTTCGGGCGATCGGGACGGGTATGTTCGGGCTGAGTGCGTTCGTTATGTGGCCGGGGGCCGCTGTCCCGGGGTGCGCCATAAGGCTTACCGTGCTTCTTCTGCTCGTGCGGTTTGAACTTTGCTCTATCGGCCCCGGCGCGAGCAGGGGCTTCATCGCTTTTGCGCGGACGGTCCTTAGAGCCGCGGGCTTTAAAGCCGCCGCCTTTAGAACCACTATCTTTAAAGCCACCGTCGCGTTGAGAATCAGCGCGCTGGGAGCCGAAACCGGCGCGGCCGTCGCCGCCTTTCGGAATGCTTCTGGGATGCCCGCTTTTGGGGTTCCGGGGGCCTTGGGACTTATACTTGGGCATTATGAGGTTCCTTTTGCCCATGGCCTAAACTGCTTCTTTCACGTTGACAAGCAATGGCCGAAACTCTACTTGGACCCCCTCCTAAGGAAGCCGTCTACTTTGAGAAATTCTTTGGGAAATTCCTTGGGTTACGGAGGGATGGCCGAGCGGTCAATGGCAGCAGACTGTAAATCTGCCGACTTATGTCTACGAAGGTTCGAATCCTTCTCCCTCCACCACCTAGTTTTCGTTAGCGCGTTTTACGCGCTTACGAAAACTAGTGCCCCTTCGAGCCTTCGCCTTGCGAAGGCGAGGGGGGCCAGCCAAGGCTGGATTGACCAACCCGGCTTCGCCGGGTACCAGCTTTCCTAAGTTCGCTACGCTCACTCATGAAAGCTAGGTATGTCCGAAACTCTGCCCGACCGTCTATCCACTAATCCCAGCAGCTCGCATTACGACGAAGCGCTTCTGAAGCGCGGTGTCGGCATCCGCTTCAATGGTGTCGAGAAAACCAACGTCGAGGAGTATTGCGTGAGCGAGGGTTGGATCCGTGTTGCCGCCGGCAAAAGCCTAGACCGCAAGGGCAATCCCATGACGATCAAGCTTCAGGGCAAAGTCGAGCCGTATTTCAGGCTGCCTTCTGAGTTGGACGCTTAGTCTCTTTAGCTCGCATGCCCGCTGCGCATCCTATGCGCGACGAATAAACGCTTACCTCGTTACCCGATCCCGCCCCTCAACCTCGGAGTCTTCGGCATGACTTATACGCTTTATTATACGCCCGGTGCTTGTTCCTTGGCCCCTCACATCGTGTTGCGTGAAGCCGGCGTAAAGTTCGACCTCGTTGCCGTGGATCTGAAGACGCACACCACCAAGGACGGCAAGGATTTTTATGCGATCAATCCCAAGGGTTACACCCCGGCGATGGTCCTGGAAAATGGCGAGTTGCTGACGGAAGGTCCCGCGATCACGCAATACATCGCCGACAGTAATCCGGCTTTAGGTTTGGCTCCCAAGTCGGGCACCCTGGAACGTGCACGCCTGAACGAATGGCTGACCTTTATCGGCACGGAAGTTCACAAAAGCTTCAGTCCGCTGTTTAATCCCGCGAACACCGATGATCAGAAGAAAGTCGCGAAGGATAAACTCATCGGCCGCCTCGGGCTGGTCGAAAAAGCTCTCGCTGATGGCCGCGCCTATCTCACCGGCGCGCAGTTCACGATTGCCGATGCGTATCTCTTCACGGTCGTGAACTGGAGCGGCAACCTCGGCGTGGATCTCACGCCTTTTGCAAAACTGCAGGCCTTCCAGGCCCGCGTTGGCGCTCGGCCGCACACACAAGGGGCGATGAAAGCAGAAGGGCTGATTTAAGCTCGGTTAGGCTCGCTAATGAAAGCTAAGCGGAGCGCGTGAAGGGAATCGAACCATGCGCGCCGTTTACGGCCCGCCAATAAAACTACGAGGGTTCGTTGCGTGGTGGGGATTGGAGCGGGTGAAGGGAATCGAACCCTCGTCGTAAGCTTGGAAGGCTTCTGCTCTACCATTGAGCTACACCCGCGTCCTTCCGGTAGTTTTACGCAGGCCCCGTATATACCGGCAAGAGATTTGTAACGCCGTGCGGAGTTTGCATTCGTTTCGGTATTAACTTAACTCGGGTTTCCGCAGGCGCCTGCTCCGCAAAGCTGAATCATGATCGGCGCCGTGTCGAAACGTGTGATGTCGTCGAAATGGGTGTGATCACTGTTGGCGTTCACGATCCCTAACGCATAGGCATCGTCACCGTCAGAATTTACAAATTGTGCGTCAGTCCCCGCCTGAGTCCATCGATTGCCCGTGGAAGCGCCTGTTTTGGCTCTCAGCGCCAGCGCTTTGTCCGCGCCACTGCTGACCAGAACATACGCGGCTTGCTGCATATCGGGTTCCGACACCGCGGTATTGTCTATGTCGTCGACCGTCAAATTACCTTGGGGATAACAGCCACTGGCGCCAGGCGTGCGAACCATTCCGTTCGTGAGTTGAAGTGCGCCCGCGACCGGCAAGGTACAAGTGGACGCCGTTACCTGTGATCCGGCAACGCCGTATCTAATGCGATCACCCCAGCCGTCAGTGATGTCTTCTTCCGAAATGCCCAGCGTAACCCATGGCACCACCGCGGCGGCTTTGAGGCAAGCAGCCGCCGCACATGTGCCTGCGACAAGGACGCTACCTACTGTCATGGATTTGCCAACGTTGACGTTGGCGGGGACCGAGGCCTGTGTGCCATCGGTCGGGCAGGGTAAGCAGCCATTTTGAATGACATAGACCTGGAGCGCCTTTTGAATGACATCCAGGTGTTGATTTGTGAGCTCTGCCTTCCGGCCGTCGCCAATCGGCCCGAGAATCGAGATCGCGGCGCCAGACACCAATCCGATGATGACCAGAACAATGCCCATCTCGATGATGGTAAAGCCCAGTGTCCGGGCGAAGCCGACAGCACGCTTCGTGAGCATTTTCAGGTCCTTGAGATGATCAGGCGAATACTACTGGCCGTTGGAGAGTGGGTCCAGTGCGGGAATGACGCCTCGTGGTGCAATTGGACCGCCTGAACCCGATAGAGCACGGATTTTTGATGATCATCTGGTGACGCTAGTGGTAAAGGTGGCGCCGCTCGAAATCGGGAAGCAAGGGTTTCCCCGTGTTTCGGATCAACCGTGGTCACAGAGAATTGGAAAAGACATGTCGAAAGAGAAATTTCAACGGAACAAGCCGCACTGCAACATCGGGACGATTGGTCACGTTGACCACGGCAAGACGTCTTTGACGGCAGCGATCACGAAGGTTTTGGCAGAGACGGGCGGTGCGACGTTCACGGCCTATGACCAGATCGACAAGGCGCCGGAAGAGAAGGCGCGCGGTATTACGATTTCGACGGCGCACGTTGAGTATGAGACGGCGAACCGTCACTACGCGCACGTCGACTGCCCCGGCCACGCGGACTATGTGAAGAACATGATCACGGGTGCGGCGCAGATGGACGGCGCGATCCTGGTTGTTTCTGCTGCTGACGGCCCGATGCCGCAGACCCGCGAACACATCCTTTTGGCCCGCCAGGTCGGCGTGCCGTCGATTGTTGTGTTCATGAACAAGGTCGACCAGGTTGACGATCCGGAACTCTTGGAACTCGTCGAGATGGAAATCCGTGAGTTGCTGTCGAAGTACGAATTCCCCGGCGACAAGATCCCGATCGTGAAGGGCTCGGCTTTGGCCGCGCTGTCCGATAAGGATCCGAAGATCGGCCATGACGCGATCCTTGAGCTGATGAAGGCGGTTGACGCCTACATCCCGCAACCGGCGCGCCCCAAAGACAAGCCGTTCTTGATGCCGGTGGAAGACGTGTTCTCGATCTCCGGCCGCGGTACCGTGGTCACGGGTCGTGTTGAGCGCGGTATCGTGAAGGTCGGCGAAGAAGTTGAAATCATCGGCCTGAAGCCGACGACGAAGACGGTTGTCACGGGCGTTGAAATGTTCCGCAAGCTGCTCGACCAGGGGGAAGCCGGCGACAACATCGGCGCACTCCTGCGCGGCACGAAGCGTGAAGACGTTGAGCGCGGCCAGGTTCTGGCGCATCCCGGCACCGTTACGCCGCACACCAAGTTCGAAGCGAACTGCTACATTCTGTCCAAGGACGAGGGCGGCCGTCATACGCCGTTCTTTGCGAACTATCGTCCGCAGTTCTACTTCCGCACGACGGATGTGACCGGCACGATCGAACTGCCGGCTGGCACGGAGATGGTGATGCCGGGCGATAACATCGCGTTCACGGTGAACCTGATCGCCCCGATCGCCATGGACGAAGGTCTTCGCTTCGCCATCCGCGAAGGCGGCCGTACCGTCGGTTCGGGCGTCGTTGCTAAGATTCTCGTGTAAGAACGTAAGATACGTGGCGCCCGCCCTCGGGCGGGTGCCGCTCACTTTTAGGTAGTAGGCCATGATCGACAGTCAAAACATTCGTATCCGCCTGAAGGCGTTCGACCATCGTGTGTTGGATCAATCCACGAAAGAGATCGTCAGCACGGCAAAGCGCACGGGCGCACAAGTGCGCGGGCCTATTCCTTTGCCGACGCGGATTGAAAAATTCACGGTTAACCGTTCGCCGCACGTCGACAAGAAGTCGCGCGAACAGTTCGAAATTCGTACACATCGCCGCCTGCTCGACATCGTCGATCCGACGCCGCAGACCGTGGACGCGCTGATGAAGCTCGACCTCGCCGCCGGCGTTGACGTCGAGATCAAGCT
>CAITZE010000077.1 GCA_903896775.1 uncultured bacterium | reverse complement strand
TCGAAGTGCGTCAGCCGATCCTCACTGATGGTGACCTCGAGAAAATCCGCCACCTGAATAAGTTGCTGGGTGATTCCTTCCGCACCTGCACGCTCGATTTGACCTATCCGGTTGAGCGCGGAATCGAAGGCATGGAGCCGGCGCTCGATAGTCTGTGTGCGGATGCCCATAAATCCGTGCTGGATGGGTATAATATTCTCATCCTGTCCGACCGCCGCGTCAGCCGTAACCGCATCGCGATCCCCGCGTTGTTGGCGACAGCCGCCGTTCATCATCACCTGATCCGCAAGGGTTTGCGTACAGAAACAGGCTTGGTGCTCGAAACCGGCGAAGCTCGTGAAGTGCACCATTTCTGCACACTTGCAGGCTATGGCGCCGAAGCGATCAATCCATACTTGGCCTTCGAGACCATGGCGGCCATGCGCGGAAACCAAATCTCGACCGATCTCCCAGATGAAAAGCTGCAGAAGCATTTCATCAAGGCTGTCGGCAAAGGCATGTTGAAGGTGATGTCCAAGATGGGCATCTCAACCTTCCAATCTTATTGCGGTGCGCAGATTTTCGACGCTGTCGGTTTGTCCAGCGACTTCATCGCCAAATACTTCACCGGCACGTCCTCGCCGGTAGAAGGTGTTGGTCTTGTGGAAGTGGCCAAGGAAACCGTCGAGCGCCATCGTCTGGCCTTCGGCAATGCCTTCTACCTAAAAGATGCTTTGGATCCAGGCGGCGAATACCAGCTCCGTTTACGCGGCGAACAACATATGTGGACGCCCGACACAGTTGCGAAGCTTCAGCACGCTGCGCGTTCCAATAATGCCGAGACCTACGACGAATACGCCAAGCTGATGAATGATCAGTCGGTACGTTTGATGACTCTCCGCGGGCTGTTCGAGTTTAAAACGCCACTCGCGCCCATTCCGCTGGAAGAAGTTGAAACTGCAGCCGAGATCGTGAAACGCTTTGCGACCGGCGCTATGTCTTTCGGTTCTATCAGCCGCGAAGCACATACATCGCTCGCAATTGCCATGAACCGGATTGGCGGCCGTTCCAATACGGGCGAAGGCGGTGAAGAGCCCGACCGCTTTAAGCCAATGGCGAACGGTGATTCTATGCGTTCGGCAATCAAGCAAGTAGCCTCCGGACGGTTCGGTGTAACCGCTGAATACCTCGTCAACGCCGACGATATTCAAATCAAGATGGCCCAGGGCGCAAAGCCCGGCGAGGGCGGTCAGCTGCCCGGTGACAAGGTCAATGGACCCATTGCTAAAGTCCGCCATTCCACGCCCGGCGTCGGACTGATTTCACCGCCACCCCATCACGACATCTATTCCATCGAAGATTTGGCACAGCTGATTCATGACTTGAAGAACGTCAATCCGAAGGCGCGCATTAGCGTAAAGCTGGTTTCGGAATTGGGCGTTGGTACGGTCGCTGCGGGTGTCGCGAAAGCGCGTGCCGATCACGTGACGATTTCGGGTTTCGAGGGTGGCACCGGTGCTTCGCCTTTGACCTCGCTTACGCACGCCGGCTCGCCTTGGGAAATCGGTCTAGCTGAAACCCACCAGACTTTAGTGTTGAACAATCTGCGCGGTCGTATCGCCGTACAAGTCGATGGCGGTTTGCGCACAGGCCGGGACGTGATTGTGGGTGCGTTGCTGGGCGCTGATGAATTCGGCTTTGCCACTGCACCGCTGATCACACTTGGCTGCATCATGATGCGTAAGTGAGAT
>CAITZE010000076.1 GCA_903896775.1 uncultured bacterium | reverse complement strand
CTTCCGGCTTGTACGATGGCGCTCGCAGCCGCCGGCGGCGCTTTCAAGAACGCGCCACGGCCCGAGCCGAGATGACATTCGTCGCAATACTTTTTGTAGAGCGCTTCGCCGGCAGCCTTCTGATCGTCGGCCAGCGTCTGCTTGGGGCTATCACCGACCGCGGGCAGGCTTTTGATATACACGGCCATGGCCTTGTTATCTTCCGGCGTCATGTACTGCATGCTGTTAATGATGACTTCGTTCATGGGCCCGAAGATGCCGGCTTTGGTGCTATGGCCAAACTTCAGGTATTTGGAAATCTGATCCACGGACCATGAGCCGAGACCGCTGGATGCTTGCGTCAAGTTCGCTGCGGCCCAGTTACGGATTTTGCCTTCTTCCACTTCGTCGGGCTGCAGGCCGCCGGCGTATTTTGCATCGGTGCGCTCGGCCAGCAGCAAGTTGCGCGGCGTATGACATGCGCTGCAATGTCCGAGACCCTCAACCAGATAAGCACCGCGGTTCCATTCTTCCGACTGCTTGGCGTCAGGCTGATAGCGTCCTTCTTTGAAGAAAAGCGCGTTCCAGAACGTCATCGGCCAGCGCATCGAGAAAGCGATGCCGTTGCTGGGCGGTGTATATTTCACCGGCGCGATAGTCTTCAGATAGGCATAGATCGCTTTCAGGTCATCATCGGTGACCAAGGTGAAAGCAGTATAGGGAAACGCGGGAAGCAAATGGCTGCCGTCAGCGGCGATGCCCGTGTGCATGGTGCGAATGAACTGTTCTTCGGTCCAGGTGCCGATACCGGTTTCGGGATCGGGCGTGATGTTGGTCGAATGGATGTCGCCCAGGAATGAGTAGTTGGGAACCTGGAAAGCAAGACCGCCGGTGAAGGGCTCGCCGCCCGGACGGGTGTGACAACTCACACAATTGCCGGCCTTCGCAAGGTACTCGCCTTTCTGCACCAAAGGATCGACCGGCGGTGCTGCGGGCGTGTCGGCGGACGGAACAACAGCGCCGTCGGCAGCGGGCGCCGCAGCAGGAGCTGCGTCTTGCGCAGGTGCCAAGCGCGCCACGGCAACGCCCAGCACAGCACTTACAGCTGCGATCGTTAAGGCAAGAGAGTGGAGTTTGATGCCGTACTTCATGGGGCGCGCCAGTTCAGATTGAGGTCAAAGTTTTTAATCGTACATCTTCACAAAAGCACAACGCCCGTCACGAGACGGGCGTTGTTTTAACGAAGTCGATCAGAATTACTTTTTGACGCGGTAAAGATCATGGCAGCCCTTGCAGGTCAGAGCGGGCACCATCTTTTCCATCACGACCGGCATACCGCCCTTCTCTGCGGACGCAGCCATATCTGCGGTCTTAGCGACAAAGTCGTCCATGCGCTTTTGGAAGTCCGCATAGTTGGCCCAGAGCTCAGGCTTTGCATCGCCGCCTGGGATTTTTGATTCGAAGCTTTTTTGGGCCTGTTTGGCGAGGATCGCGAGCGCTTTGGTATGAGCGACCAAGTTGTCGTCAGGAATTTGCGTCGAGACGATCATGCCGAGGTCGGCGGTCTGCGCGTCCAAGGACTTCATGATGTTCTCGCGATAGTCGATGGCGTCCTTGTCGTCGGCACGGGCGACGAACGGCACAGCGCTCGCGGCGATCACAGCGACAATGGCAAATCCGCCAACAATTTTAACAAAACTAGTCATTTGAAAAGCCTCCACTAATTGAAGCCGTATATCTTGAGAGCGGTCGCAGGCAGCGCGACAGCCTTATTTCTTGAGGGGCTGGCGATAGGTGTCGTGACAGCCTTTGCAGGTGAGCGCGCCTTGCATTTTCGGCTGTGCCGCGGCCGCGCCGCCGGCCTCGGCGGTTTTAGCGAGGTCAGCTGTATTGGCGGCGAATTCTTTCATCTTCTTCGAGAAGTCGTCCCACTTCGCCCAAACTTCCGGCTTTGAGTCGCCACCTTCGACTTTAGGCGTGAAAGCGATCAAAGCCTCGGAAGCGGCGATGGCCAGGACTTGGGCATGGAGCGTGAAGCTCTCGGCGGGCGCCTTGCCTTGCAGGGTCGCATTCAAAGCGGCCGCCTGGGCGCCCAGGGTCTTCATGATGTTCTTGCGGTACTCAATGACGTCGTCGGGCTCAGACGCGCGGACGATGGCCGGCAGCGTCAGCGCTGCAGCAAAAGCCAGTCCTGCGGCAAATTGCAATAAACGGGTCATTGGGGAAGCCCTCCACTAATTTCCAAGATGTACAAAACGCGATTCTCAGACCAAACCTTTACAAAGAAGCTGGCGGGGTGGCAAGAGCATCCGGCCTGCCCTCTTCCGGTTGTGACCTGAGGATATAATTAACGTATGTCCCCCTCGCCCAGCGCCCCAAAACTGACATCCCTGTGCGTCTTCTGCGGCTCCCAGCCTGGGCTTGATCCAGTGTATGCAACCGCGGCCAAGACCCTGGGACTGTCGATGGCGGCCCACGGTACGGAATTGGTCTTTGGCGGCGGCCGTGTCGGGCTGATGGGGACGGTTGCTGACGCGGTTCTGGCCGGCGGCGGCAAGATCGTCGGGGTCATCCCCGGCTTTCTGCGAGACAAGGAGCTCGCGCACCCCGCGGCGACGGAAATGCTGGTCGTGCCCGATATGCATAGCCGCAAGAAGCTGATGTTCGAGCGCAGCGACGCCTTTTGTATCCTTCCGGGCGGTGCGGGGACCCTGGATGAGATGTTCGAGATTATCACGTGGCGGCAGCTGCATTTGCATAACAAGCCCATTATCCTGGTTAATGTGGCGGATTATTGGGGGGATCTGGTGCGGCTTTTGGGCAAGATGCGCAGCGCGGGATTCGCCTATCGCAGCCCCGATAGCCTTATAACGGTCGTGGACTTGGCCGAAGCGGTTGTCGCGACAGCGGAAGCAGAGCTGAGAACGCCAAAAATGGCCGTATAATCCAAGACTTAGCCCTCAAGGCGGGCGACGCCGCAGCGACCACATCCCGGCTTGCGTCCCTATCTTGGGATGCTCTACTTTCGCCGCTCAACCCGGGGCATCTTCACTGCACTCTGGATCGTCCATCATAGGGTCCGGCACGCGCCGGCCACTCAAAGGGAACGCTCATGGCCAAAATCAAGGTTAAGACCCCGCTTGTCGATCTCGACGGCGACGAGATGACCCGCATCATCTGGCAGTTCATCAAAGATAAGCTGATCCTGCCTTACCTTGATCTCGACCTGAAATACTACGACCTCGGCGTCGAATACCGCGACAAGACCGAAGACAAGGTCACCGTCGATGCCGCCAACGCCATCAAGCAATACGGCGTCGGTGTGAAGTGCGCCACCATCACCCCGGACG
>CAITZE010000075.1 GCA_903896775.1 uncultured bacterium | reverse complement strand
TGATTTTTCCGCCGGTTAATCTCTCGCGCAACACGGGAGCATGTGGGCGCAAGCTCGATTAAACCCCGGTTTATAAGGTTAACTCGCGCCTGCTGGTGTCCCAAAAGTTTCAAAAATTCTTGACTCCTCAAGGCCCGTGAGCGTTCAATATTGAGCAATCGAGTTTTGGCCTGACCTTGCCAGTTTCGCCACTCACTTTCGCGGCGCTCTGAAGTCATTGCACAAACTACAGGTTGCCGGACGCCGCGCGACGTGTGCGCGGCATTTCGCGCACTTGAGGTGCATCAGCACTTAGGCGCATCGACGGAGACCTAAAAAATGGCGTCAGGCACAGTGAAGTGGTTCAACAAGGTTAAGGGCTACGGCTTCATCCAACCCAGCGACGGCGGCAAAGATGTGTTTGTGCACATCACGGCGGTCGAGCGCGCAGGGATGGACACACTGGTCGAAGGCCAGCGCGTGAATTTCGACTTGGTCAGCGAGCGCGGTAAAACCGCCGCCGCCAATCTCAAGGCCGGCTAGGAATTTCTTCGCGAGACGAAATGACGAAAACAAATGGCGGTGCGCCTGGGTAGGACACACCGCCATTTTTGTTTGCGCACCTTAGTGCAGCGGCAGGACGCGCTGGCGGCGGAACCAATCAATGGCATCGGTGAGCGCATCGTCGACCGGGCGTGCCGTGCAACCGAGATCACGCGCCGCTTTATCGTGGGTGAAGAACATGCGTTTGCGTGCAAGTTTCACGCCGTCGATGGTCACGAAAGGTTCGCCCGTGCGGAAGATCTTGGCGGCGAATTCCACCAAGTAGGCCAGCGGTAGTAATACGCCGTGCGGCATTCTAATGGTCGCGGCCTTACCGCCGGTCAGGGCGGCGATGTGCTGGAGGATCTGCAGCAAGGTCATATTCTCGCCGCCCAGAATGTAGCGCTCGCCGACTTTGCCACGATCATGCGCGAGCAAATGGCCATCGGCGATATCATCGACATGCGCAAGATTAAGGCCGGTATCGACAAAAACCGGCATACGCCCCGCTGCCGCTTCAACCACCGTGCGCCCCGTGGGCGTCGGCTTTACATCGCGCGGGCCGACCGGTGCTGTGGGATTAACTGTCACAATCGGCAGCTTTTCGTCTTTGACCAAAGCGTGCACCGCTTCTTCGGCAAGATATTTGGACTGCTTATAAGGCCCGACCATATCGCTGAATTCTACCGGCGAGTCTTCGGTGGCAACCGAACCATCTTTGGGAATGCCAAGTGTTGCGACACTACTGGTGTAGACCAAGCGCCGTGCACCCGCATCGGCGGCCGCGCGCAACAGGCTCTTGGTCGCCGCGACGTTGGTTGCAAACATCGAACGGGGATCAGGTACCCATAAGCGATAATCAGCCGCGACGTGATAGAGGCTTTTGATGCCGCGCACCGCGCGCCCGCAGGCGGCTTCATCGCGCAAATCGCCTTCGACGATATCTACATCGAGACCATCGAGATTGCGCCGGTCGCTGCCCGCGCGCGCCAGAACACGCACGGACTCGCCGCGCGCCAGCAAACGCCGGGCTACCGCAGAGCCAACAAATCCGGTCGCGCCGGTTACCAGTGCCGTCATTGCCCTCGCCTCCATTTTTCGGAGATATCCTGAGGTCTATAACGATCAACCTGGACGGATGTTTCAGAGCTTTTTATCGTATTTGGCAAAACCCGATTTTTCGGCTTGTTTTAAGGGCCTATGGGTTGCTTTCGGCCCGTCCGCCGATAGGATGCGACACCAATGACGCAAAAATCCTCCACACTCAGCGCCTTCGCGGAAAGCGTAGTGCGTGCCTGCCGCAGTCACGCCCTGCTTACAATCGCGGTGGTCTTGGTGCTGGCGGCCGGCGCGGTTTTCGGCGCCGTGCGCGGCCTTGGCATGAACACCGATTCCCTCGCGCTATTTGGACGCCATCTCGACTTCCGCGAAGCGCAAGCGGCGTTCGACGCACAGTTCCCCGGCGAGACGGATCTGATCGTCGCCGTTATCGACGGGCCGTCCGTGCAACAAGCGCAAGCCGCCGCCGATAAACTCGCCGCCAAACTCAAACCGCGCGACGACCTTTTTACCAATGTGCAGAATCCCACCGGCGGCGATTTTTTCGCGCGCAACGGTTTGCTCTACCTCAGCAGCGCAGAGCTGGATGATTTATCCATCGAGCTTTCGCGCGCGCAGCCGTTCCTGGGCGCCGTCTCCACCGACCGCAACGCACGCGGCGTTTTCCGATTGCTGGAGTTCGCTTTCCGCGCTGCCGCCGGCGGTGAAGAAGCCGCTGCGCAAATCGCGCCGACCGCCGATCAAGTCTCCGGCGTGGTCGAGAATGTGCTCGACGGCAAGCCCGCGGCCCTGAACTGGGCCAGCCTGTTTAAAGGCTTCGGGCCCGCAGGCCTGTCGGCCCGCGCGATGGTGCTGGCGCACCCCAAACTCGATCTTTCATCACTGACGCCAGGCGGCGTTCCCAGCGCCTTCATCCGCGCAGCCGTGAAAGAATTGGGGCTTACATCTGAGAACGGCTACCGCGTCCGGCTGACCGGCCAAGTTCCGTTGAGCGACGAAGAGTTCGCCACCGTCGCGCAAGGCACCGGCGTTTCCGGCATCATCTCGGTCGTACTGGTGATCGGCCTTCTCTTTCTAGCGCTCGGTTCAGGACGGTTGGTGCTGGCGGCGCTGCTGACGCTGATCGTCGGCTTGATGCTGACCCTAGGCTGGGCAACGATTGCCGTCGGAGAACTCAATTTAATCTCTGTGGCTTTCGCAGTGATGTTTGTCGGCATTGCTGTCGACTTCAGCATTCAGTTCGCCATGCGCTACCGCGCTGAACGCCACGCGCGCGGCGACGCCGGCCTCGATGCGGCGCTTGATGCCGCCGGCGCTGTGATGGCCCGCCCGCTGTCTCTGGCTGCTGCGACCACGGCGCTGGGATTCTTCTCGTTCCTGCCGACGGAATATCGCGGCGTCTCGCAGCTTGGCGTCATTGCCGGCGGCGGCATGATCATCGCGATGATCCTGAGCTTCACGTTCTTGCCGGCGATTCTGAAACTGTTTCGTGTGCGCGGAGAACAGGACGAAGTCGGCTACCGTTGGGCCATACCCGTCAATCGCGCGCTTCTCGCGCACCGTCAGCCGATCCTTATCGCAGCGGCTGTTATCGCGCTGGCGGCTATAGCGGCGCTGCCCTTTCTCAACTTCGACTTCGACCCGCTGAAGCTGAAAGACCCACATACCGAATCAATGTCGACCGCGCTGGAGTTGATGGACGATCCGTTGATCAATCCTAATTCCCTCAGCACGCTGGTGAAGACCCCGGAAGAAGCCAAAGCTTTGGCGGCGCGGCTTAGCGCTTTGCCCGAGGTCGGCCATGCGCTGACGATCTTCGATGTCATTCCCGAAGAGCAAGCCGAAAAACTGGCGTCCATCGAAGAGCTGTCGTTCTTGATCGGGCCGGTCCTGACGCCGGGCATGGCGCAAAAAACGCCGCCCACGCTTGATGAAATGATCGAGTCCGCCCGCAACGCCCGCACCGAAGCGCAAGCGCTTGCGAATGCAACGACCACTACGCCCGGCAGCGCGGTCTTGAAAAAATCGGCGCAACACCTCGTTGCTGTGCTCGATCGCCTGCTTGCTAAACCCGATGCCGCCACCTTCGATAAAATCTCGGCTGCGCTGCTGACGGGCTTTGAAGATGCGCTGGCACCTTTGGCCGCCGGACTGGAAGCTTCGCCGGTCACCCTCGATGGATTGCCTGAAAACATTCGCGCCACCTTCATTGCTCGCGATGGACGTTACCGCGTGCAGGCGTTTCCGCGCACGACCGGCAGCGGCATTGCGGATCTCAATCGTTTCCTGTTCGCTGTGAAAAGCGTCGCGCCCGATGCCACCGGCGAGCCGGTGCTGATCTATGAAAGCGGACGCATCGTAACGCACGCGTTCCTGATCGCAGCGATCTTGGCGATCAGCGCCATCACAATCTTGCTGATGGTTGTCATGCGCCGCATTGGCGATGTCGCGCGCGTGCTGGCGCCATTGCTGCTCGCAGGATTGTTGACGCTCGGCACCTGTGCGGTCGCGGGCCTTGCCATCAACTTCGCCAATATCATCGCGCTGCCGCTGCTGCTCGGCGTTGGCGTCACCTTCCCGATTTATTTCGTCTCGGCGTGGCGCGAGGGCGAGGGTGTGTTGCTGGCCTCGCCGGCGGGACGCGGCATGTTGTACAGCGCGCTGACCACCGGCGCCGCTTTCGGCAGCCTTGCGATCTCGGCCCATACCGGCACAGCGAGTCTCGGCATCCTGCTCACAATGGCTTTGGTTTACACGCTGCTGGCGACGCTGGTTGTCCTGCCTGCCTTGTTAGGGCCGGCACCAGAACGGGCTTAGCTGCCTTTCTCGGCGTCCTTGGTCAGCTTTTTCATATGGGCGATGAGATCGGCGGGTTTACCGAGGCCCAGTACAGTCGCGAACTCGGCGCGATGCATCGCAAGCTGGCTGACAGCGCCATCGAGATAGATGTCATAGACTTTCCAATCGGCGCCGACCTTGTGCATACGGTAATTGAACAGCACCGGCGGAATGCCCTTGGGGGTAAGTCGGGTGTTCACAAGCACGTTGCCTTTGCTATCCTCGGTGGACTGATCTTTGGTCACAAAGGTTTCACCGTCATAGGATGAGAAGTTGCCGGCATAGCTCGCGACGGTCCAATCCGTGAAAGCGGCAATGATCGCGGCATGATCGGCATCGGACATTTTCTGCCAGGCCGCGCCCGTGGAAATCCGCGCCATGGAATCGGTATCGAAAGTCTGTTTCACCACCGGATCCAGCATGGCGCGACGGCCTTCGAAGCCAAGCGCCTTGCCGCGCTTCATCCCGTCGATCAGTGCGGCATGAAAGCGCTCGATCACCGCCGTGGGTGCCGTCGCATCCTGGGCATAAGCCGGCATCGTGCCGACGCTGCCCACGATCAGCAATAAAAACCACAGCCGTGTGAAAATGCCGCGAACCATAAAGCTGCTCCCGCGTAAAAAGGCCTTCTCAACTTAAACGCCCTACCAACTTAAACGATAGTGCACTGGGATTAGTTGCCATGGATAGGGCGGGAGCGGCGTCTGCTCGTCCACCGCCGTCTAACCGCTTGAAGAACCGCCACAACCCAACGGCCAATCCCTGTTTCCCGCACTGCGGTGCGACTGTCACATAAGGTACCTGGCCTGACACAGAAGTTAAGGAAAACCCCTTTGTGTTCCCCGGAAATTTGATACGCTTGCTAGCTGGTGTGGCGGATTTTGAGCTTCCGGTGCGATTTGTAACGGTCCGGAATTTCGGTAACAAAACACCGGCAGACATCATTCGCGCGGAGCTGCCAAATGAAGCGCGTTACACTCTACAGCCAGTCCCGCAGGCAAGGCCCCTATGGCCGTCAACTGGGACAACCCACAACACCGCGGCCTGCCTCTTCCGGCGCCGCTCAGGACACCATTGCTGGAAGCACCGCTGGTGAAGCTGGGGCTGAACCGCCCGCGCCGCCGCCACGTATTGTTGCCGCCTGGCGGCGGTTCTCGACGCGCTACGCGCGCCCCTTGTCGCTGGCCGCGACCTGTCTTCTGACGCTGGCCATCGTCGCCGGATATAATGCCGTGACCGCGCCGCGCAAACTGACTCAGCGCGACATCGACGGCGCGGTTCAGCACACGCTGGCAAAGCAGCCCATGGCGCCGTCCCGCGCCTCGGTGGCCTATGACATCATTCGCCCCTCGGTCGTGCGCGTGAACCAGGTTGGCTTGGAGAACAGCGACGATACCGAACGCGCGGTCGGCACCGGCGTTGTCATTCAAGAAGACGGCACCATCCTCACTAATATTCACGTGGTTGCGGGCGCCGAACGTATTTCCGTGACCTATTTCGACGGCACCAAGTCCGACGCCCATGTGGTCTCGGTCCAGCCCGAGGACGATCTTGCGGTGCTAAAGACCGATACTGTTCCTGACGATTTGAAACCGGCGACCTTGCGCTCGACGCGCGGGCTTCGTCCGGGCGATGAAGTCATTGCCGTCGGCAACCCCTTTGGCATCGGCCCCTCGGTATCCGACGGCATCATCTCCGGCTTGCGGCGCGATTACCTGTCGCCCAAAGGCAAGAAGGCGATGAGCAACCTCATTCAGTTCGATGCCGCCGCCAACCCCGGTAACTCCGGCGGACCCTTGGTGACCGCCGATGGTGAAGTCGTCGGCATCGTGACCGCCATCCTCAATCCCACCGAACAGCGCGTCTTCATCGGCATAGGCTTCGCGGTACCGATCGAGAACGCTGCCGCCGCCGCCGGCGTATCGCCCTTCTAACCACCCCAAACCAACGGAATACCATGACCGACACAGCACCCCACGGCGCCGAAGTTGCCACGCTGATGCAACGCGTCCTTTACGAAGTGAAGAAGGTCATCGTCGGCCAGGATCACTTCCTCGAACGGGTGCTGGTGGCCATCCTCGCCGAAGGGCACTTGCTGGTGGAAGGCGTGCCGGGTCTGGCCAAGACACTCACCGTCAACACGCTGGCCAAAACCTTGCGTGGGCAATTCAAACGCATTCAGTTCACGCCCGATCTGGTGCCGGCCGATCTCGTCGGCACGCGCATCTACAACCAGAAGAGCGGCGAGTTCGCGACCTCGCTGGGTCCGGTCTTCACCAACCTGCTCCTGGCCGATGAAATCAACCGCGCGCCCGCCAAAGTGCAAAGCGCGCTTTTGGAAGTGATGCAGGAACGCCAAGTCACTATCGCCGGCGAAACGCATAAAGTGCCGGCCCCCTTCCTGGTCATGGCGACCCAGAACCCCATCGAGACCGAAGGCACCTATCCGCTGCCGGAAGCGCAAGTCGACCGCTTCATGATGAAGGTGCTGGTGGGCTATCCCACCGAAGAAGAGGAATTCGTGATCGTCGGACGCGTCACTGGCGTGGCCCATACGGTGGCTTCCGTTGCCACCACGGATCAGCTGCTGGCGCTGCAGAAAGAATGTCAGATGGCTTATGTGGATCCGTCGCTGATCCAATATGCGGTCAAATTAGCCGCCGCGACGCGCAATCCCGACAAGTACAATATTCCCGACGTCGCACGGTATCTGCAATTCGGCGCATCCCCGCGCGCGCCCATTCATCTGATCGAAGGCGCCCGTGCGCTGTCGTATTTGCGTGGCCGTTCCTACGTGCTGCCCGAAGATGTCACCGACCTCGTCGGCGATGTGTTCCGTCACCGCCTCGTGCTGTCTTACGAAGCCCTGTCGGATGGCGTCTCCGCCGATGAGATCATGAACCGCGTTATGTCCCATATCCCCGCCCCCGAAAAGCCGCTGGAGACGCATGCTAAAGTCCCCGCCCACGCCTAAAGCCGCCACCTCAGGACCGGTTACGTCTGAAACGGTTCTGCGGCGTCTGGAGTGGACCGTCCTGCGCAGGCTGGACGGCGTGCTTCATGGCGACTACCGGACTTTGTTCAGAGGCTTCGGTTTGGATCTCGCGGGCTTGCGCGAGTACCAGATGCACGACGACGTGCGCCATATCGATTGGAACGTGACGGCGCGCCTGCAACAGCCTTACGTGCGCCAATATAACGAAGACCGCGAAGTCACCGCCTGGTTCCTGTTGGACATCTCGCCGTCCATCGACTTCGGCTCCGAGCAGGTCAAAAAGCGCGCCGTGCTGACGGACTTCGTCGGCGTTATCGCGCGCCTTTTGACCCGGCACGGCAACCGTGTCGGCGCGTTGCTTTACAGCGGCGGCAAACATGGCGGGATCGACGCGGTGATTCCGCCGCGCACCGGACGCCGCCATGTCCTGCACATCCTGAACACGCTGCGCAACAGCCCCGAACTGCCAAAAGCGCCCGAAACCAATCTCGGCGATTTCCTTAAATCCGCGCTCCAAATTATTCAGCGCCGCTCGCTGGTGTTTGTGGCCTCCGACTTCATCAGCTCGCCCGGCTGGACCGATCCGCTTGCCCACCTTGTCATGCGCCATGAAGTGCTGGCGGTGCGGTTGTTCGATCAGCTCGAAATGGAACTGCCGGATTTGGGTTTGCTCGTGATGCAAGACGCCGAAACCGGCGAGCAGATTTTCGTCGATACCCATGATCGCGGCTTTCGCCGCCGCTTTGCGGCCCTCGCACAACAACGCGAAGAGTCGCTCAGAACTTCCTTCGGCAAAGCCGGTGTCGATGCGCTGGAGCTTTCCACCAACGACAATCTTGTCGAGACGATCTTACGCTTCGCCGACTTGCGCAAACGCCGCAGTCAGATCGCAGCCGGCGGCGGTATGCCGCGCCATCTCGAAGCTCAAACTCAAGACCTGCGTGGGGACGCGCGCGCATGACCTTCTTATGGCCCACTATGCTGTGGCTCCTGCTAGCCGTTCCGGTGCTGGTGGGAATTTATTTCCTCATGCTGCGGCGGAAGAAAAAAGCCGTGGTGCGCTATGCCAGCCTTTCCATGGTGCGCGACGCCATGGGTGTGGGCGCCGGTTTCCGTCGTCACGTTCCGCCGATCCTGTTCCTGGCCGCGCTCACCATTATGATTGCCGCCATTGCGCGTCCCGCCGCCGTCGTCACCCTGCCCTCGCAGCGTTCGACCGTGATGCTGGTGATGGATGTCTCGGGCAGCATGCGCGCCGAGGACGTGGAACCCACGCGCATCGCCGCCGCGCAAGCCGCCGCTAAAACCTTTATCGCCGATCAGCCGCGCGACACCCGCATTGGCATCGTTGCCTTTGCTGCGACAGCTCTGCTTGTGCAGCCGCCGACCAATAACCGCGACGATCTCATCGCCGCCATCGACCGCTTCCAGACCCAGCGCGGCACTGCCATCGGCAGCGGCCTGCTGGTCGCCCTGCAGTCGCT
>CAITZE010000074.1 GCA_903896775.1 uncultured bacterium | reverse complement strand
GCCGCTGTCAAGGAACGGTATGGACGCTTATATTAACTTATTGATTTTGCTGTATAAAAATACAAGCGCTGAAATCAATTAAAGACTTTCCGGCCAATTCTGCCCAAAAAGTGCCAAACCCGGCGGAATGCCTTGCTGGGCTAAGGCAAATGTGTATATTCCGCGCCCTTACATAGCTCCTTGCCGGCCTTTTGGGGCTGGCTATGCCCGAAGCGCCGATTGGCGGTGCTCCCGGGACGAGATAAGCCAGAGGGAGATTAGCTACATGCCTCTCTACGAGAGCGTGGTGATTGCGCGCCAGGACATTGCCACCACCCAGGTGGACACACTGGCGGACGAACTCACTAACATTATTACTGAAGGTGGCGGCAAGGTAACAAAGCGCGAGCTTTGGGGCCTGCGTTCGTTGACCTATCGCATCAAGAAGAACCGCAAAGCTCACTATGTGTTCTTCAATATCGATGCCCCTCCGGCGGCTATCAGCGAGTACGAGCGTCGCATGCGCATCAACGAAGATGTGCTGCGTTATCTGACCGTGCGCGTGGAAGCCCTGGAAGAAGGCCCCTCGGCCGTGATCACGAACAAAGATCGTCCTGCTGAACGCACCGGCTTCTTCGGTGGCGGCGGCGGACGCGGCGGACGTGACGGCGGCGGCTTTGGCGGCGGTGGCGATCGTGACGGTGGCCGTTTCGGCTCCGGACGCCGCCCGCGCTTTGGCGAAGGTGACAGCACTCCGACAACGGGAGAATCGTGATGCCCGCTCCAGCAGGACGCAAACCGTTCTTTCGGCGCCGTAAGACCTGCCCGTTCACGGGCGCGAACGCTCCGAAGATCGATTACAAAGATACACGTTTGTTGCAGCGCTATATTTCCGAGCGCGGCAAAATCGTTCCGAGCCGTATAACCGCGGTGTCCACGAAAAAGCAGCGTGAGCTGGCCAAGGCCATCAAGCGTGCGCGTTTCTTGGCGCTGTTGCCGTACGTCGTCGCGATCTGATGTGACTCGCCAAAGCTCCATCGCGGTCGCGGCTGGAGCTTTGGGCGCGCTGCTTCTCGTCGCAGCCCTACGCCAATCGGTGCTGGGTGTGATGGTAGGCTCGATGCTTTCGTCGCTGCCGCTTGCGATGGTTGCCTTCGGGCTCGGCGCCGCCTACCTACCGCTCGCGATTGTGGCCGGTGGCGTGACGATGGCGGTGATGACGGGGTCGTTTACTCTCGCCGGAATTTATCTGGCGGTGGATGCGGCTCCGGTGGCGATTTTGTCCCGCATGGGACTGGCCGCTATGGCTTCCGACGGAAAGCTGGTCTCCGGAACAACCGTCGGCCGGACGGTATGCTGGCTGGCCCTCGTGGCTTGCGCAGCAGTGGTTGTGGCTCTGGCGATGATGTCGACAGGGTCGGAAGGGATTGAGGCGACCTTGCGCGCCCGGCTCGATCAGGTTCTGCCAACGATGGCGGTTCCCGATGTGTCGCCGGGTACGGCGGCGGAAACGCCGACGGTAGGCGCGAGCAGCTTAGACTTTGCCACAGCGCGCACCGAGATGGTGCGAGCCATGGCGGGATTACTTCCAGGCGTCGCGGCTTGGGACTGGTGTTTGCGGGCGATTTTGAGCGCCGGCCTGGGCCAGTTGATGCTGACGAAGATGAATATCGCGCTGTGGCCGACACCGGCCTATCGCGAGTTTGCGGCCCCATCGTGGTTTTTCGCCCTGTTCGGGGCGACGGCTTTGGCGGCGGCGGTACTGAAAGACGATGCCGGCTTTATCGTCGGCAATGCGGCGGCGATTTTAGGTTTGCCGCTGGTGCTGCAAGGGCTGGCGGTGGTGCATAGCGCTGCCGCGCGAGCCAAGCACCGGCTGGTATGGCTAACAGGGTTTTACGTACTGGCCCTGGTGACGGCGGGCGTCTCTGCGGTGATGCTGGTCGGCTTGGGCGTGATGGACAATTTTTTACAAATACGCGCGCGTTATCTGGCGCCGCGTACAGGAGGTGAGTGATGGAAGTAATTTTGCTGGAACGTATCGAACGCCTTGGTGCGATGGGCGATGTGGTGACCGTGAAGCCGGGCTTTGCCCGCAACTTCCTCTTCCCGCAGAAGAAGGCGCTGCGCGCCAATAAAGACAACAAGGCCGTGTTCGAGTCCAAGCGGGCCGAACTTGAAGCCACCAACATTAAGCGCCGCGGCGAAGCCGAAGTGGTTGCGAAGAAGATGGAAGGCTTGAAGCTGATCATCGTGCGCCAGGCCGGTGAAGGCGGACAGCTTTATGGTTCGGTCAGCGCTCGCGACATCGGCGACGCTCTGAAAGAACAGGGCTACGCCATCGATCGCAGCGCTCAGGTGCTGTTGAACGCTCCGGTGAAGACACTGGGCACTTTCAAGACTGCCGTGCGCTTGCATCCGGAAGTGAAGGTCGATGTTGATTTCACGATCGCCCGTTCGATCGAAGAAGCTAACCAGAAGGTGGCCCAGGCCGCCGACCTGCTGGAACGCACTGAAGACGCCGCCAAATTGATGGGCGAATGCGAAGAAGCTGCGGCCGACGAAGGCGAAGAAGAAACCGCAGCCTAAACCGGCCCTTACGGCTTAAGATAAATCCGGCGCGGCTTTTTTAAGGCCGCGCCGGTTTCTTTTGTGGCCCCTGTTCCGACTGCGGGGCGGCTCCTATATAACTCCGACCACTATGAGCCAATGGAGAACGACATGAGCGAGTCAAAGAGCGGCGCCATTCCCGTAACAGTACTCACAGGTTATCTCGGCGCCGGCAAGACCACTTTGCTCAATCGCGTGCTGACGGAAAACCACGGCAAGAAGTACGCCGTGATCGTCAATGAATTCGGTGAAATTGGCATCGACAACGACCTTGTCGTCGGCGCCGACGAAGAAGTCTTCGAGATGAACAACGGCTGCATTTGCTGCACCGTGCGCGGCGATTTGATCCGTATCATCGGCAGCCTATTGAAACGCCGCGATAAGTTCGACGCCATCCTGGTCGAAACGACGGGCCTTGCTGACCCCGCACCTGTCGCCCAGACCTTTTTCACCGATGAAGACGTCAAACGCAAAACCAAGCTCGACAGTATTGTCACCGTGGTCGACGCCAAACACATCGAGCAGCGCCTGGCCGACAGCGATGAAGCCGAAGAGCAAATCGCCTTTGCCGATATCGTGCTTCTCAACAAAACTGATCTGGTGTCGCCGGAAGACCTGAAGAAGATTGAAGCGCGCGTGCGCGCCCTTAACCCCTTTGCGCAAATTCACCACACCGCGCGCTGCGATATCGCGCTGGACAAAATTCTCGACAAAGGCGCCTTCGATCTCAACCGCGCGCTGGAGCTGGATCCCTGCTTCCTGCACGGCCACGCCCACGACCCCAATCACGATCACGATCACGATCACAGCCATGATCACGATCATGGTCACCACCACGACCACGATCACAGCCATGGCACGGTCAACCCGCTGCATGACGAAGATATCCGCAGCATCTCGCTGACCACTGCAGCTCCCCTCAATGCCGCCAAGTTCGACGCCTGGATCTCCGACGTGTTGCTCGGCGAAGGCCAGAACATCCTGCGCACCAAGGGCATCCTCAATATGGCCGGCAACGATCAACGCTTTGTCTTCCAGGCCGTACATATGGTGTCGGAAGGCAGCTTCACGGGCGCTTGGCCCGCGAAAGATAAACGTCGCAGCCGCCTGGTGTTCATCGGCCGCAAATTGAACGAAGCGGCCTTGCGCGAAGGCTTCCTGGCCTGCGTCGCGTAAAGGGCCGGTTATGGTAAGCGCGGTCCATACAGCAGGCACCGGCGGCAAAGGCCGTATCTCGACCTTTGCCTTTGGCGACTATGTGGTGTCCGCCGCCGTCAACGGGCGGCTGTTTGCTGTAGCGCTGGGTGACGGCACGGTACGCTTGATCGACGGCGAAACCCTTGATGCACCTTCGACAACCGTCAAAGCTCACAAGGGCGCTGCTCTTTGCCTTTGTGCCGATATCGACAAAGGCGCTTTTCTGTCGGGCGGCGATGACGGCCGGCTGGTACGGATCGCGCCGCCGGCAACGATCGACGTCATTGCAGAGATAAAGAACCGCTGGATCGAGCATGTCACGGCTCATGCCGAATCCGGCGTGCGCGCCTATGCCTCCGGGAAAGACGCTTTCATCCTTGGCAAAAAAAGTGCGTCGCCCCGCAAAGTGACGCATGCCAGCTCGGTGGGGGGCCTCGCGATCAATCCTAAAGGCAAACGCCTGGCGGCGACGCACTACAACGGCGTCAGTCTGTGGTGGCTCGCGGCCCAGGACGGCGCAGCCACGACATTAGAATGGGCCGGCTCGCACCTACAGGTGGCTTGGTCGCCGGATGGCAATTACGTTCTCACCGCCATGCAGGAAAACGCGCTGCATGGTTGGCGGTTGTCGGACGGCGAGCACATGCGTATGTCGGGTTACGCCAGCAAAGTGCGTTCGCTGGCATTCTCGCGCCGCGGTCACTTCCTCGCCACTGGGGGCTCTGAGCGCGTGATCTGTTGGCCTTTCACCGGCGGTGGCCCCATGGGCAAAGCACCGGTGGAGTTCGGCGGCGCCGGCGGCGCGCCGGTGACGGCCGTGGCCGCCAATCCAGTCCACGACATGTTCGCTGCGGGCTTTGAAAACGGAACGCTGATTCTTGGTCAAGCCGGTCCCGGCGGCACCGCCTTGATCATGAAAGCCAACGGCAATGCCGTGACGTCGCTTGTTTGGAGTCCAGACGGCGACCGTGTGCTGGCCGGCACGGAAAACGGCGACGTTCATATCGCCGACTTCAGAGAGTGATTGGCGAACTTAGCGCAGCAATAAAATTGCCAGCATCGCGATGCCGAGAATAATGCGGTAGATCGCGAAGGCGCCGAAGTTGTGCTGTGAGATATATCGTAGCAGCCACTTCACGACCACGAGCGCGACCACAAAAGACACCACAAAGCCTACCGCGATGAACGCCGCGCCGTCGGACGTCAGGTCGTGACGGTTTTTATAAAGGTCGTAGACCGTCGCGCCGAACATCGTCGGAATGGCGAGCAGGAACGAGAATTCCGCGGCCGCTGGGCGATCTACACCCACCAGTAACGCGCCCATGATGGTGGCTGCCGAGCGCGACATCCCGGGAATCATCGCAAGACATTGGAAAAAACCCACCGCCAAGGCGCGACGCGGCGGCATATCTTCGACTTTCGAAACATCCGGGTTTTTGTGCGTGCGCTCGATCACCAGGATCGCGATGCCGCCGACGATCAACGCCACCGAAACCACCCAGGGCGAAAACAGAACGGATTTGATGAAGTCGTGGACCAACACGCCGATCACGGCTGCCGGTAGAAACGCAATGACGACATTTATTGTGAGGCGCTGTTCCGGCCCCGCATGGAACAGGCCCAAGGCGGTGCGCCACAGTTTAAGACGGTAAATCCAGACGACGGAGAGGATCGCGCCCAACTGGATCACGATGTCGAAGAGATTGCCGGCTGGACCTTTAAAGCCAAGAAGGTCTTCGACCAATATCAAATGCCCGGTCGAGGAGATCGGCAGAAACTCGGTGACGCCTTCGACTACACCCAGGAAGGCCGCCATCAGAAACGTATAAAGATCCATCGCTCACCGCTGGTTTGGGACAACGTGCGGCGCATCAGGGCAGAGCCGACGGAGATTGGCAAGAGTCCTAAACAGCAGGAGTTCTAAACGGCAAAGGGACAAGACACGCCCCACGGCGCATCCTGTCCCTTCGTTGTTCACAAACTTGGGGTTCTATTTCTTACGGGCTGGCGTTTTTGCAGCCATAGCCGCATTTGCCGCATCGAGGGACGACTGAATTTCGGCCTTTTGGCTGTTGCATTGTTCGAGATTGGCAGCCGCGGCTTTACTGCTATCCGCGTACTGTTTTGCGTTGGCTTTAGCGGTTTGCAGCTCGGCCTGAACGGCTCCGAGTTGCGCTTGAGCGGCGGCAACATCGGACATTTGAATGAAGGCGAATACACCTGCGCCGATAGCTAACAGGATGGCGAGAGCGACGAAGCGGACCATGGTTGATTGCTCCTCTTTGTGACGAGGCCTCCCTAACATCCCCCCTATCGGCCTCACCTCAACAGGGTTCGTAATCGTGGCGGTTCCTGGAGGCCGGAGCGAAGACACATACAAAGCCGCTCTGTCCGCGAGGGACCGGGCAGCAGAATAACAGGGATTTAGGAGCGAATTGAAAGAAAAAACCTCCGCTGCCGGGCGACAGTGGGCCGAAGCAGCGGAGGATGCGGGACTTTAGAAGATACTCGTCGCGTTTACGATTTGCGCGCTGACATCGCCGGTTTTTTGTTTTTCAGATCATCCAGAGCGGCTTCTGCAGACTGCGCGCGGCTCTTATAAGTTTCGACTTGGCTGGCGCAGGTTTTGGCAGCCGATGAACTTGTTAAGACGTTTTTCTCCGTGGCGACGAGTTCATTCTTCAGGCTCGCCCGTTCATTCTCTGCCACGTTCAGTCTTGCTTGGGTGGCTTCGAGATTGTTGTGAGTTACAAACGCGAAAGCACTCGCGCCGACGGCGATGAAAAAAAGCAACGCAGCAAGGCGCGAAACGATATTCACGGAATCCGACATAACAATCTCCTCTCTGTTAAACAAACTGCCGAACACGTTGCGCTGAGGTGAGGCGCGAAAATGAGAAGTGAAAAGATACTTTTCGACGTGCTCAGATCATCAGATATAAGCCGTGATGGTGGCGGAATTATTCGTAAACAAAGGCGAAACTGTGATTCTTAAGTGCGTCGTTATATAGTGCAATCTCATACACTTAGAATGACAGCACGCTGACCGAGGAATGTATGACCACACGGATGCCGGCAGTATTTCTGGGCCACGGTTCGCCCATGAACGCGATCGAGGACAGCGTTTATCGGCGCGCATGGCAAACGCTAGCCGAAAGCATTCCACGCCCGCGTGCCATCTTGTGCGTTTCGGCGCATTGGGAAACACAGGGCTTTGCTG
>CAITZE010000073.1 GCA_903896775.1 uncultured bacterium | reverse complement strand
GCTGTTTCAAACGGCACGTCTGCCGCACCCGTTCCGGATGCGGTCGTCGTGGTGGCGGGACTGGACACAGGCGCCGGTTCGGTCGTGGCATCAACCTGCTGCAACGCGGCCACCGGTTGGGGCGTTGCGTCGGGCGTCGTGCCTGCGGTCAAGCCGGAGAAAGTCGAGATGCCTTGGCGCACGAGACCTGCGCGCGCCGCTTCGAATTGATCGATGCGGCCGTCATGATTGGTGTCGAAGCGCTGCAAGATATCGGGCGTGCCGACAACTTCGGACGGCGTCAGACCGAGGTCGATGTGTTTGATCTCGATGCGGGGCCGTGACGGTCCGGTGTTGGCGCTCGGCGCAGGCTGTTGTGGCGCGCGCTGCGGCGTCGGATCGTCGTGATGATTGACAGTGTTCTGATAATCCGCAGGCGATTGATATTGAGGTGTCGTGTCGACAGACGCATTGACCGTCTGCTGAGCAAGAGACTTTTGAGCGGCGGCCTTCTGGACAGCATCGGTCGAAGCCGAGCTGGAGTCCGCGCTTTGTTGAATAACACCAAAAAACTGCGGCCGTCGGGCTGACAGGTTGGACTGCAAAACCGCAGTAATAGATGTGACCACTTCAGTCATTTCATCGCCCTTTCTGGCCGACGAAAAATTTCTGCATCTCTTCTATGCAATGACAGTTATTAAGGCATTTGTCCGCAAAATGCAAGGGCTTGGCTTATAAAACGGCAAGGCGTCAGAATATCAAGTCATTGATTCACAATGATTTTCTTAGGGCTTCATGGTTTGATTCGAAACCAACTCATATGTGAAATCGGCTTGTAGCCTCTTTTTCTTGTACTTTTTTAATATTTCCTTAGACCGAGTCGCGGGCACTCAGACCAGCAGGTTTTCCTGTCAAAGCCGATCTGGGCAGGAGAAGCCGCCAGGCCACGGCAGGCATGCGCGAAAGGTCGGCCTCAAGGTTTGCATCACTGCGACCTTTTCATTAAGTAATTCCGACACATCGAGGACACCAACCCATGCCCGCAGCATCCAACGACGCGGCCAACAACGCGGAACGCGCCCAGCGCATTGCCGCGCTGAACGCGGCCCTGAAGACCCGCATTCTCGTGCTGGATGGGGCTATGGGCACAATGATTCAGCGTCACAAGCTGGATGAAGCCGGTTATCGCGGCGCGCGTTTTGCTGCCCATCCCAAAGACGTGAAGGGCAACAACGACCTGCTGATTCTGTCGCAGCCCGAGATCATTCTCGATATTCACCGCGCTTATCTTGAAGCCGGCTCGGACATCATCGAGACCAATACGTTTTCGTCGACCAGCATCGCTCAGGCCGACTACGACATGGAATCGCTGGTCTACGAATTGAATTTCGAAGGCGCGCGGCTCGCCCGTCAGGCCTGCGACGAATACACCAAAAAGACGCCGAATAAGCCGCGCTTCGTCGCAGGCGCCATCGGCCCCACCAACCGCACGGCCTCGATCTCGCCGGATGTGAACGACCCTGCGTTCCGCAACGTCACCTTCGACGAATTGCGCAAAGCGTTTCGCGAGCAAGTCGAAGGCCTGGTCGCCGGCGGCGCAGACCTTCTGCTGGCCGAGACCATCATCGATACACTGAACGCGAAAGCCTGCATGTTCGCCATCGACGAGTTCTTTGAAGAAAGCGGCGTGCGTTTACCCGTCATGATCTCAGGCACTATCACCGATCAGTCGGGCCGCATCCTGTCGGGACAAACACCGGAAGCGTTCTGGAATTCGCTGCGTCATGTAAAGCCTTTGTCCATCGGCCTTAACTGCGCGCTGGGTGCATCACAGCTGCGTCCCTATGTGGCGGAGTTGTCGCGCGTGGCCGACGTATTGGTCAGCGCCTATCCCAATGCCGGTTTGCCGAATGCGTTCGGCGAGTATGACGAAGAGCCGCACACCACAGCCGAACATATCAGCGGCTGGGCCAAGGACGGCCTTGTGAATATCGTCGGCGGCTGTTGCGGCACGACGCCCGAACACATCAAAGCGATTTGCGAGAGCGTCACCGGCGTGGCACCGCGCAAGATAGCCGAGGTTCCCGTCAGCATGCGCCTCTCCGGCCTCGAACCGTTCCAGTTGGCCTCATGAGCGACACCGTTACGGCTGAGGAAAAACGCCCAGCCACCGCAATCTTCGTCAACATCGGCGAACGCACCAACGTCACTGGTTCGGCAAAATTCAAAAAGCTGATTTTGGCCGGCGACTTTGAGGCCGCACTCGACGTCGCGCGCCAACAGGTCGAGAGCGGCGCGCAGATCATCGACATCAACATGGACGAAGCCATGTTGGATTCCGAAGCTGCGATGGTGAAGTTCCTCAACCTCATCGCCGCCGAGCCCGACATCAGCCGCGTGCCCATCATGATCGACAGCTCCAAATGGTCGGTG
>CAITZE010000072.1 GCA_903896775.1 uncultured bacterium | reverse complement strand
CATCGAGTACATCAGGCCGCATCACCATACCGGCGCCGCCCCCAAAGGGACTGTCATCGACGGTGCGGTGTTTATCGCTTGCGAACCCGCGAATGTCCACCGTTTCCAACGCCCAAACCCTGTCCTGCAAGGCCTTTCCGGCAAGGGAAGCGCCGAGCGGTCCGGGAAACATTTCCGGAAACAGCGTCAGCACGACAGCATGAAATAACGCGTTATTTTCCATGCCGAATTGTCCTTGGCTTGTGGCCTTTAGGTGTCATCGCCCTCCTGTTCCTGCCGCCGTTCACGTTCGTCCGCCTCCGAGTCGTTCTCAAACAAACCCGGCAGCGGATTTATAATCACTTTGCCGCCCGTCACATCGACCGTCTCAACAGCGGCGGGGGTAAAGGGCACCAGTTCCGCCCGTCCGCTTGCCATCGTCACTTCGATCATGTCGCCGGCGCCGAAGTTGTAGACCGCCGTGACCTTTCCAAGTTCCTCGCCGCTCGTCGATGCCGCCGCCAAGCCGACCAGGTCGGCGTGGTAGTAGGTGCCGTCGTCGGTCGCGGGTAGCGCTTTACGATCGACGTAAAGCTTCACACCCTTCAAAGCCTCGGCCGCGTTTCTGTCGGCGACACCCTTGATGCGACCAGTGATCGCGCCTTGGGCCGCCCCTGTGACGGTGAGCGCAAAGCTGCGCCCGTCATCCGTCGTCACAGGGCCGTAAGCCGCCACATCTTCGGGCCGCTCGGTGAAGCTTTTGATCCGCACCTCGCCGCGCAAGCCTTTGACGCCGACGATGACGCCAAGACATACGCGCGAAGAATTGGAATTCACTTCACCTACCTAGCTTAGCCTTCAGCGCTTTTAGCAGCAGCTTCCGCGGCGGCTTTGGCGGCTTCTTCAGCAACGCGCAGACGCTCTTGAGTCTTCGCACGCGGCTTGTCTTGCTTGGTTTGCGTGGGAACTTCCGGCGCCGTACCGATACCGACCTTCGCCAACAAACGCTGGACGCGATCCGTGGGCAGCGCGCCGGTGCCGATCCAATGCTTGATGCGTTCTTCTTTCAGAACCAAGCGCTCTTTGTGATCGTGCGGCACGCGCGGATTGTAGGTGCCGACCTTTTCGATGAAACGGCCGTCACGCGGATAACGTGAGTCCGCCACGACGAGGCGGTAGTAAGGCTGGGCTTTCGCGCCGACGCGCGACAGTCTGATTTTAAGCGACATGCGAACTTTCTCTCCTGGTTAAACTTGATCTTGATTAAGCGTTGTCTTGGTTAAACGTACTAATTCAGGTCTCTAAATTTATCTGCGTCCGAAAGGAGGTCCGCCGGGGCGTTGCATTCCACCGCCGCCGCCCAAACCACCCATCAATCCTCCGAGGCCACCTGCGCCGCCCATCATGCCGGCCAAGGCACCCATGCCGCCCATCTTCTTCATGCGCTTCATCATGGTTTCCATCTGCTGATGTTGTTTCAGCAGCTTGTTGACATCGGCAACGGTCGTGCCTGATCCCGTAGCAATGCGCTGTTTGCGCGAGGCCTTAATGAGATCGGGAACGCGGCGTTCTTTCGGCGTCATGGCTTGAATAATGGCTTCCAGGCGCTTGAAAGCTTTGGGGTCGAGCTGTGAGTCTTTCACCTGCTTCATGGCCTGACCGAGACCGGGGATCAGGCTCATGATGCCCTTCATATCGCCCATGCGCTGAATTTGCTGCAACTGGGAGAGCATGTCGTTGAGATCGAATTTGCCTTCGGCCATGCGCGCGGCCAGCTTCTCGGCCTTTTCATGATCGACGTTGGCGACGGCTTTTTCGACCAGGCTGACAACGTCGCCCATGCCGAGGATGCGCCCCGCAATGCGCGACGGATGAAAGACTTCCAACGCGTCGACTTTTTCGCCGACACCCATGAGTTTGATGGGGCGACCGGTGATGGCGCGCATCGACAAGGCCGCGCCGCCGCGCGCGTCACCGTCGACACGCGTGAGCACAATGCCGGTGATGCCGACTTTTTCGTTGAACGACTGCGCCGTGATGACCGCGTCCTGGCCGATCATGGCGTCGGTGACGAGCAATGTTTCGTGCGGCTTCACCAGATCACGCACGGCGGTGACTTCGCTCATCATGGCTTCGTCGATGGTCAGGCGGCCGGCAGTATCGAACATCACCACATCGAACACACCCGTGCGCGCTTCAGCGAGGCCGCGCTTAGCAATATCCAGTGGCTGTTGGCCGGCAACGATCGGCAATGTCACGACACCGACTTGCTGGCCGAGAATGGCGAGCTGTTGTTGTGCGGCGGGGCGATAGGTATCGAGCGACACCATCAGCACGCGCTTCTTTTCTTTGGTCTGCAGACGATGCGCAATCTTCGCGCTGGTGGTGGTTTTACCGGAACCTTGCAAACCGACCATCAACACTGCGACGGGCGCAGGCGCCGCCAGATCGATGCCGATGGCATCAAAGCTCATGCCGCCTTGCGGATCGGTGGGATCGCCCCCCAGCATGGTGACCAGTTCGTCGTGAACGATCTTGATGACCATCTGGCCAGGCGTAACGGATTTCACAACCGCTTCGCCGACAGCCTTCTCGCTGACCTTGGCGATGAAGTCTTTGACTACCGGCAGCGCGACGTCGGCTTCCAACAGCGCCACGCGCACTTCGCGCATAGCCGCAGCGACGTCGCCTTCGGTGAGCGCACCGCGGCGTGTCAGCTTGCTAAGGACGGAGCCCAGCTTGTCAGTTAGCGTATCGAACATCTGTCTTCCAAAATCCCGATCGTCAAATGCCCTTTGGCCAAACGCGAAACACGCCCGTGTGCGTAATCGCAGACGGACGGCCCCCGAGAGGCAGCAAAAACCCAAAATGTCAGGGCTTAGGCGTGGCTTAGATACGCAAAGGGCGGCGTAGAGTCAATCTCTTCGCCTCAAAATAATAATAGTCTGCTATATTGATGAGGGCTTTTAAGGTCAAAAGCGTAATATATAATATAGTCAACTATTGAATATTGACGGAACCGGGTTAACCTGGCGCGATTTTAAGCCCACCATATATGAGGGGCCTCCCTGGACAGGGTGCACCCTCACTCCTATAACGCGCGGCATGACTTTGAGCACATCACCACAGGGCACAGCGGGGCTTCCGTTCCGCAAAATGCACGGGCTGGGCAACGACGTGGTCGTGCTGGATGCCCGGAGCCATGATGTTGCTTTGACGCCCAAATCGGCCCGCGCCATCGGTAACCGGCGCACAGGCGTGGGCTGCGATCAGATCATGATTATCGAGCGCCCGCGTAACGGCGGCGATGTTTTTCTTGGTATCCGCAATTCCGACGGCAGCGTGGTGGAAAGCTGCGGCAACGGCAGCCGCTGTGTCGCCCGCCTTCTGCTGGATGAAACCGGCAAAGACAAAGTGACCATGGAGACCTTGGGCGGTGACATCATCGCAGTCCGCGCAGGGAACCTGATCTCCATCGACATGGGGCCGGCGCGCGATGACTGGCAAAGCATTCCCCTGGCGCAGGCCGCCGATACACTGCATCTCAAAATCGGCGAAGGCCCGCTGCAGGATCCGGTCGGCGTCAATGTCGGCAATCCGCATGCGGTGTTTTTTGTAAGCGATGCCGAGGCCGTTGATCTGGCGACCGTCGGCCCGAAGCTCGAGCATCATCCCTTGTTTCCGGCGCGCACCAATGTCGAAGCGGTGCAGGTGTTGGATCACGGACATGTGCGCATGCGCGTATGGGAACGTGGCGCAGGGATCACACAAGCCTGCGGCACCGGTGCATGTGCCACGGCTGTGGCAGCGGCGCGGCGCGGCCTCACGGACCGCAAAGTGACCGTGACGCTCGACGGCGGCGATCTTGAGATCGAATGGCGCGCCGATGGTCATGTCATCATGACGGGACCGGTAGCAGAGACGTTTGTCGGAACACTTGATGCGAGTCTGCTCGCGTGACGGCCCAAGAAATTTCAAAGCAGCCTTCAGACCAAAGCCCGCGCGTCGTCAGTCTAGGCTGCCGCCTGAATACCTACGAGTCCGAGGTCATGCGCGCTCATGCCCGTGACGCGGGGCTCGCCAACGCCATCATCGTGAATACCTGCGCTGTCACCAAAGAAGCCGAGCGCCAGGGTTTGCAGACCTTGCGCCGCTTGCGCCGCGAAAATCCGAATGCCCATATCGTCGCGACCGGTTGCGCCGTGCAGTTGGATCCGGCGCGCTATGCCGCCATGCCCGAAGTCAACCGTGTGCTCGGCAACGAACACAAGATGAAAGCCGAAAGTTTCCTGCCCGATTTGGAAACACCCGCGCTTGTCACCGACATCATGGAACTGCGCGAAACCGCCGAGCATCTGGTCGAGGGCTTCGACGGCCGTGCACGCGCCTTTGTGCAAGTTCAGCAGGGCTGCGATCATCGCTGCACCTTCTGTATTATCCCGTTCGCGCGCGGTAATAACCGCAGCGTGCCCATGGGCCGCATCGTGCAGGAAGTGCGTGGATTAGTGGAAGCGGGTTTCCGCGAAGTTGTCATCACAGGCGTCGACATCACAGGCTATGGCAGCGACCTTCCAGGCGCGCCAACTTTGGGCCAAATGGTTCGGCGCTTGCTGATGGCCGTTCCCGAACTGCCGCGTTTGCGCCTGTCTTCCCTTGATCCTGCCGAAGCCGATGAAGATCTCTTCCGCCTCATCGCCGATGAGCCGCGTGTGATGCCGCATTTCCATATCTCGGCCCAAGCCGGTGACGACATGATCCTCAAGCGCATGAAGCGCCGCCATGCGCGTGCGGACATCATTGCGTTTTGCAATCGCGTGCGCGCCTTGCGCTCTGATGCCGTGTTTGGTGCCGATCTCATTGCAGGCTTTCCGACCGAAACCGATGAGATGTTTGAGAACACCTGCGCGCTCATCGACGAAGCCGGTCTCACATACCTGCACGTCTTTCCGTATTCCATCCGTCCCGGCACGCCCGCCGCCAAGATGCCGCAGGTCAATGGCGCGGTTATCAAAGCCCGGGCGGCCCGCTTGCGCGAGATCGGACGCGCGGCCCTTGCGCGCCAATTAGAGTCCTATGTAGGTAGCACAGCCGAAGTTCTGGTTGAGCGGGATCAACAGGGCCATAGCGCACACTATGCGCCTGTGCGCACAGCCGCCGCACACACACCTGGTGACATCGTGACCATGCGCATTACCGGCGCAGACGCGAACACTCTTATCGGCGAAGCAGTTTTGTAATGTCAGATTCCGATAGCTCGCAGCCCGCCAAAAGCGGCTGGCTCTTGCGCCTTGTCTCCGGCCTGTCCAAGTCTTCGACGCGGCTGGTCACAGGCATTTCCGACATCTTCACCAAGCGTAAGCTCGACGATGCGGCGCTGGTGGAATTGGAAGATCTTCTGATCGCCGCCGATATCGGGACCGCGACGGCTGGAAAGCTGACCACCGCTTTAGCGAAGACACGCTTCGGCAAAGACATCTCGCCCGAAGAAGTGCGCACAGCCTTTGCCGCCGACATCACGCGCGTGCTGGAGCCCGTGGCGCTACCGCTGTCGGTGGACCCGGCGCGCAAGCCCTTTATCATCCTGATGGTCGGCGTCAACGGCGCGGGCAAAACCACCACTATCGGCAAGCTTGCCCACCAGTTTCATCGCGATGGCCTTAAGGTTTCGCTGGCTGCGGGTGATACGTTCCGCGCAGCCGCTGTCGAACAATTGAAAGTATGGGGAAGCCGCACCAACTCGCCGGTTGTCGCACGCGACACGGGTGCCGATGCGGCGGGCCTTGCTTTCGAAGCGGTGATGGAAGCTAAGAAGCGTGGCGACGACGTGCTGCTGATCGATACGGCCGGGCGTTTGCAAAACAAAGACGCGCTGATGGCCGAACTGCAAAAAATCGCGCGCGCGATTGCCAAGGCCGATCCTACAGCGCCGCATGCGACCTTGCTGGTACTGGATGCGACCGTGGGTCAGAACGCCCATTCACAAGTCGAGATTTTCAAAAGCATCGTCGGCGTGACTGGCCTCGTCATGACGAAGCTGGACGGCACGGCTAAAGGCGGTGTGGTCGTGGCACTGGCAGAGAAGTTCAAACTGCCGGTGCATTATATCGGCGTCGGCGAAGGGGCCGATGACTTGCGCCCGTTCACGTCGCAAAGCTTCGCGCGCAGCTTGATGGGTTTAAGTCCAGAAAGCTAAAGCTTCTGATTATCCAGCCATTCGTTGAAGAGCTTCTTGCCCTGGCGTTCCAAGTTCGCGCCATAGCGTTGGGTATCGGCACGCAACGTCGGCACATCAACGCCTTTGGTGACCGCGATCTCCAGCGCGTGACCCACAAACCATTTTTCCAGATCACGCGCACGAACTTCCGGGTGACACTGAAAAGCCAACGTCGATGCGCCCCAGGCATAAATCTGATGCGCGCAGATATCGGTGCTCGCGAGTAGCACAGCGCCTTCGGGTAGGTCGAAGGTGTCGCCGTG
>CAITZE010000071.1 GCA_903896775.1 uncultured bacterium | reverse complement strand
GTCTCTTTCGACGAGGCGAAGGGCGGCTTCTGACGGCATGATTGGCTCCTAAAATGTCTATTCACAAACCAGCGGGTGTTCAATGTGCATCTGGGGGCGCTCACTGCCTGTGAACAACAATGTACATCTTTTGTTCTCACGTTCAAGAACAATTTGGAACAAATAAGGAACTTTATTAAATACGATGTATATCAGATAGTTGAGCCGTCATTATTGACACATTTATGGCTCTCAGTTCGACTTCATGTCCGAACATATCACTTTGCGTTCAGCGACCGGTGACGCGCATTTCAGTCGCGCTTGGGCGCCATCAAACCCAAATGTTGTGAGTAGAGACGATCTCGCGCTTAGCGCGTTAGAGGGACTCACGCTGTGCGGGAATGTACAGTGCCACCAATATTCTATGGGTCTGTATCGACTAAAAATGATAGCGGGCCGCAGCAAATTCACGTGTCAAATTTAATGAGAATTTGTTTGACCAAAAATATCACAAGCCCTACGCCACGTCACACGGCGCGAGAACAGTGATCTTGTTGTCGTGATTCACGCGGAGTTATCCCATGCAGCTCAAAACAACTTCCGTCCGCACGGACGAAGTATGCACCCGCATCCTCAAAGCCAGCGCTCTACACGATGTCGATCCTTTGGCCGTCGTAGGATTGCTGGCGCTGCATGCGCTGGTGGATACAGATTTTCCGCTGCTGCGCGTCTGGATCGTCGTGGTCAATCAACTGCGCGATATTCTGACTGCCGAAAATGATAATCAACCCAGCGGCTCGCCTGCGGCTTAAAGCAATCTCACGCGTTCTTCCGCATTGATGCCTCAGGCTTCCGTGAGTACGTCCTTTACCTTGCTGGCCAATTGGCCAAGGCTGAAGGGCTTCGGCAGGAAATGGAAATCCGCAGTATCGACGATATCGCCGCGCGCGACTTCCTCGGAATAACCGGAAATCACGATAATGCGGATCTCGGGCCGTTCGACGCGGATCAGGCGGGCGAGTGTGCCTCCGTCCATGCCGGGCATCATCATGTCGGTGATCATGAGATCGACAGCCGGCGTGTCGCGTAAAATATCGAGCGCCTGCTCGCCGGTGCGGGCCTCCAGCACCTTGTAGCCTTTGTTCTTGAGGGCGCGGGCAGCAAACACACGCACAGCGTCCTCGTCTTCCACCAGCAGAATATTACCGTGGCCACCGAGATCGGCTGCGGCTAACGCCGCTTCGGAATTATCACCCCTGGCCCGCTTGGCCGCAGCGGCCGCGCGAGCCTGACCTGCCGCAACCATAGCCTCGGTTTCTTCGACACGCGGCAGGTAAAGGGTGAAATGAGCACCCTTCTCGACAATCGGCACTTCGTGGGTTTCGGCGATCTGGCGGATGCGTTTGGCGAGATAATCGACACCCTTGGCGACGACTTTCGGCGCACCCATGGCCTCCATGTCGTATTGCAAAGCCACGGCATAGTGGGTCGGGTTGGTGATGATCACGCTCGCCTTGGGGATGGCGGTCATCATGCGGTGACGATGGCGCTCGAGCCGCAAGTTACGGATGCGCCCCTTCACCTTAGGATCGCCTTCCTGTTCCTTATGCTCGTCTTTGACCTCTTGCTTGGTCATTTTGAGTTTTTCTTTGTGTTGCCAGCGCTGGTAGGCATAGTCAGCAGCTGCCAACGTCACCATGACAATCACGACGAGGAACAGGATCATCACAACGAGCCGGTGAAGCTCCTTGAGTGTGGCCGGAACATCCTGGTCCATGAGCTTGTCGGGGTGACTCATGGTCGGCACGACGAAGAAGCCGATCAGCAGGGCGACAATCAGCATCTTCGCGACACCCTTAACGGCTTCGATCAGCGAGGTGGTTGAGAACAATCGCGAAAAACCGGCAATAGGATTAATATTGTTGAGGTTGAACGCAATCTTGTCGGGCGTGAAGTTCAAACCGATCTGGCCCATGGTGCCGGCGCACGCCGCAATGACAAGCACGAGCGCCGGAAAAGCCAAAATGACGCCCACTTTTGCCATGACAGAAATGGCAAAAGTCTGAAACGTCTCGACGTCTACTTGCATGGTTTCCGGGCTCTCAAGAAAAGTCCGCATATAAACGGTGAGGCTTTTCATCATCCACGGCGCGAGAACAGCGACAACAATCAATGCGCCCAATAACATCGAGACGCTTTTGACTTCCTGAGAGACCGGAATATTGCCTTCCGACCAAGCTTTGGCCATTCGCTTGGCTGTTGGGTCTTCTGTCTTGGCGTCTTTATGCCTCTTTACTTCAAAGGACATGCACCCATGAAAACGACACTTATTGCCTGCGCTATAGCGCTCTTTGCCCTGAGCGCCTGTGGCCGAGATCCCGGTACCCGCGCCGTTACCGGCGGCGCGATCGGCGTCGGCGCTGCAGCCGTTCTCGGCGCACCGTTGGTTGCGGGCGCGGCCGTTGGCGCGGTGGCTGGCGCGGCTACTACACCGGACCATGATCGCGATGATCGCCGCGAATATCGTGACGACCGCTAAGTAGAGCCTTCGACTTTCGCCCATAGAAAAAGCGCCGTTCCGGTGGAAGGGCGCTTTTTGCTCTTAGCGTAAGAGAATTGTTCGTCAGACCTTTTTAGTCTGAGCGATGCGTGCGTTCCATGCGCTCGTGGCGCTCTTGAGCTTCGACGCTCAAAGTCGCAATCGGGCGGGCTTCGAGGCGTTTTAGCGTAATGGGCTCGCCGGTTTCTTCGCAGTACCCGTAAGAGCCATCTTCGATGCGACCGATGGCGGCATCGATTTTGGCGATCAGCTTACGAGCACGGTCGCGCGTACGCAGCTCGAGCGCGCGCTCCATTTCGGCGGAAGCACGATCAGCAAGGTCGGGCTCTTGCAAGCCACCTTCCTGAAGGCTTTCCAGTGTCTCTTCAGATTCCTTCAGCAGCTCACCGCGCCAATTGATCAACTTGCGGCGGAAATATTCCAGCTGCTTGGGATTCATGAACGGCTCTTTTTCTCTCGGGCGATAGTCCGGCGGAACCGTAACGGTCATGTGCGTCAAATCACGTCCCCATTTAATAACGGCGCGGGACTATATGGGGGCGGCCCCCTGTTCTGCAAGGGCGGCTATAATGTTGATTTTATTACAAATAATGCATCTAAGGCGAAACCGCCGGGTGCAAACGCACGTATCTGAAGGGTTCTGTGGAGATTCCAAGGGCTTGGGTTTTGACCCAATTTAGGCCCGGAGTACGGCGTTATTTCAGCCGATCCGGCGGCTGAGTTTGGCCAGCTCGACTTCGGCGCGCAGTTCGATCTCGTCCAGCAGACGTGACACCACGGGATCGGCACCACGTTCGCGCTTCTCACGCACGAGGTGGGCGAGTTCCTGCAAACGGTCTTTCGGGATCGAGCCCACAAGCAAGCCACGGCGGACTTCTTCCAGGCGATCGAGGATCTCGGTGCCTTTGGCGGCACGGCGCTGGCGTTCTTTGTGATCGGGTTTACCGTCGGGGTCGACACTCTGCGCGGCCAGGATACCGCCCATGCCGAGCATCGCGCCGGCTTGATCGACGGCATCGGGCCCAGCGCTTTCTTCAACGCCAGTCAGCCTGTCGAGTTCGGCGGCGAAGTCGCCGGCCTTGCCCGTCGGCGCAGCTTTACGCGCGCCGCCCGCCTTCTGAACCGATGCGCTGGATTTTGAGCCTTCGACCTTCAAGAACGGCGACCTTGTAAATGGGTACCAAAACGACCCCCAAAACCTAGCTCATGGGGGTTAAAAATTTGCCGCATATAGGGCCCGATATAAGGCCTGCAAAGCGCCTCCATCCTCCATCACCACCCCCTTCTATGCAACCGGGCAAGAATTGCCGGGACCCCCGGCGGGTTCTGCCGCAGACCCCGGTACCGCCCCAGGATTCATTTATATTTCTATTTAAAATCAATGAGTTACATACGGCCTGACGGTGGCATGATTTTCGCATTCCATTATGCCGGAAGACTATGCGCACGCCGGGATTACGTCCGGCGGGCCAGGAAATGAAGAGGCCACCATGACTGCAACGACCCGCCCCGTCCCATACATGCCGACGTTCACGTCGCTGGTTGATCGCATTTGGTTCATCGCGATCCACGTGCTGATGCTGGCGCTGCTGATGACGGCGGGCACCGCTCACGCCACCAGCCGCGTCAAAGACGTCGCCGGTTTCGAAGGTGTGCGCGACAACATGCTGGTGGGTTACGGCCTGGTGGTCGGTCTCAACAACACCGGCGACGATTTGAAGAAGATCGGGGCCACGAAAGAAAGCTTGCTCGGCATGTTGGAACGCATGGGTATCAACACCCGCGACGACGTGCTGCAAACCACCAACGTCGCCGCCGTGGTTGTGACGGCCGTTCTGCCGGCCTTCTCGCGCAACGGCGCGCGCATCGACATCAACGTCAGCTCGCTTGGCAACGCGCTCAGCCTGCAAGGCGGCAGCCTTGCGGTGACGCCGCTGATGGGTGCCAACGGCGAAGTCTATGCCGTTGCTCAAGGTCAGGTGCAGATCGGCGGCTTCACGGCGCAAGGCGCCGGCGCCACTGTGACGCGCGGCGTGCCGACAGCGGGCCGCATTCCTAACGGCGCCATCGTCGAACGCGAAATCGATTACGAATTGCCGCAGAAGACTTCCGTGAAAGTCGCTTTGCGGAACCCCGACTTCACCACCGCGCGCCGCATTGCCGACGCCGTCGATTCCTTCCTCGGCACCATGGCTGCAGTCGCCACTGACCCCGGCACTGTGCTGGTGCAAATTCCGCAAGGCTACAAAGGCACGGTCGTCGATCTGATGACCGACATCGAACAGCTGCGTGTAGAGCCCGATGAAATGGCCCGCGTGGTGATCGACGAGACCACGGGCGTTATTGTCATCGGTGACGACGTGCGAATATCCACGGTCGCTATCGCGCAAGGCACTCTCACCATCAAAGTCACGGAGACGCCACAGGTCTCACAACCGTCACCATTCTCGGAAGGCGGAACAACAACAGTTGTGCCGCGCACGGATATTCAGGTCGACGATCAATCCGGCAAGAAATTGGCTGTCGTGAGCAGCGGCGTCAGTTTGCAAGAACTGGTCAATGGCTTGAATGCGTTGGGGATCGGTCCACGCGACATGATCTCGATCCTGCAGGCGATTAAAGCCGCAGGCGCGCTGCAAGCTGAAATTCAAGTGATGTAATCGGTAGGCACGGTTCAGGAAAACCCAGCAATGGACGCTAGCTCACTCATCGGCCAGGACTCTTACGTCGTCGGACTGCAAAAGCAGGCCGCGGCGCAGACTGGCGCCATGAAGAGCCTGGGCGCCAAGGCAGCCAACATGAAACAGACTCACGACGCGGCGCAGAAGTTCGAATCCTTCTTCGTCGGCCAGATGATGAACAGCATGACTGAAGGCGTGGAAACCGACGAGATCTTCGGCGGTGGCCACGGCGAAGACATGTGGAAGACGCAGCTGAACCAGGAATACGGCAACCAGATCGCCAAGTCCGGCAAGCTGGGCATCACCGACCAGGTGATGAAGGGCATGCTGAAGATGCAGGAACAGCGTACTGCGGCTGCGCAAGCCGCAGCCGGTCAGATCGTGGCCGGTTCAGCGTCCGCGCAGTCCGACGCCGCGGCCAGCGACGACGCCATGACTCAGCAGGATGCCGCGATCGCGATGGTCGCCGGCTCACGCCTGCCGGTCCAGCGTCAATAAGGGATAAAAGCCTGCAAGTCGGCCAGACTCTTCTGATCGGCAACACCACCAATTCCAATAACGGCGTCTACACTGTTACGGCGGTATCACCGGATGGCAATAGCATCACGCTGGACCAGCCGATTAATGCTGGCACCGAAGCCGCTGCCAACAACGTGCAGATCAAGCTGGCAGTGCCGGACGGCACCTCGCTCGCTTTGACGGGTTCTACGGCCGGCAACAACGGTGCTTACACCGTCAAATGGCCGACCAATGCGCAGTTGGTAGCAGCGGGTCTCGACCCCAATTCGGGTGCTGTTGTTAGCGGCGACGTCATTTTCACGCAAAGCAAAATACCCTTCACAAGCTCACCGGAAACCGTCAGCCTGAACTCCAATGCGTTCTTGACTGGCACCAACTTGACCACGACAGCGCGCATCAGCGACACCCAGTCCATCAATTTGGATGTGACGGGTATGGATCCGGCCTTCGAAAAGGTCGTGCGCGCGCTGGGTATCCTTTCTCAGGGTGACTTGCTCGACCATCCGGAACGCGTTACGCAAGCCATGAACGTACTCAATGACGGCATCCAACATTCGTCGCTGAATCCGACCGAAGAGCCCAGCGATCTGCAAGGTGTGCAGGATCGTATTGCCAACAATACAAAGGCGCTCACGGACGCGAAGGATACGCAGACCCAGTTCATGGCCTTCCTTGAAGGCCGTCAGAACGATATCGAAAAGGCTGACACGACGGAAGCTGCAGTGCGTCTGCAGACCGACTCTCAAACTTTGTCGGTGTCCTATGCGTCGCTCGCAAAGATCACGCAGCTGAGTCTGTTGAACTATCTCTAATTCACTGGCTGGCTGAGGTTTCGCAGGCCTTGCGCCACATCGCGCGGTAGGCCGCCTCAACCGCGTGTGCATAGGCCTTGCCATCGCACAGCGGCGAAGCCTTCACGGCAGACCGCAGCCCTTCCCGCAAAGCTGCCAAAGCTGGCCTGTCAGCGGCAAAGCGTTTCGCAAGAGCGACAAATCCAGCGTGATCTTCGGCAATCCAATCCGCCAATCCAACTTGTGACAACAAGCTCGCCCCGACCCGGCCGGCATGGCCGTGCCCGGACATCGTGAGCACCGGCACACCCATCCACAGCGCCTCGCAGGTCGTCGTGGTGCCGTTATAGGGCGTCGTGTCGAGTGCAATATCAATACTGTTGTAGAGATCAAGGTGTGCGCGGTCTTCGGCGCTCCAACCCCGCAAATCGAGGCGATCAGCGTTGATACCGTGACTGGCGAAGGTTTGTTCGAGGCGTGTGCGAGTCTCGACTTCAGCCAGCGGTTTGGTTTTAACAATCAGCCGCGCGTTAGGATTCCTTTTGAGCATGTCTGCCCACAACGCCGCCGTTTGTGGTGAGATCTTGGCGAGCTTATTGAATGCACCGAATGTTACATGACCGGCGGCGAGGGCCGGTAGCGCACCGACAGGGGGCGCATCCGCAGGCGGCGCATAACAATGCAAGTTCGGAAGACGCACCAAAGCTTCGACAGCATAAGCATTCGCTTGCGGTGTAGGGTCGGTAATTTCATCACAAAGACGATAATCGATCGCGGGAAGGCCCGTCGTTGCCGGATAGCCCAGGGCTGTGACTTGCACCGGAGCAGCACGGCGCGCAAAGACCGCTAACCGGTTGCCTTTGGTATGACCGGCGAGATCTACCAAGATGTCGATCTGATCGGCGACAATAAGCTTGAAAACATCGTCGTCGCTGCGTCCCTGCACGTCATGCCATTGATGGGCATGGCGTTTAAGCTTTGCTGTCACGGCGTCGGGTTGAGCAACGTCGGCGTAACAAAACACCTCCACGGTGGCTGGGTTATGGGCCTCCAGAAGCGGTTCGAGAAAAAAGCTTACCGAATGACGCCGAAAATCTGGCGAGATGTAGCCAATGCGTAAGCGCCGCTCCGATTTTGGGTCAATGGGTTTACGGATCGGAGCAACGGGATGTGATTTCCCCCAAGCAGCATGGGCGGCATGAACCACGCGCGGATCGTCTTCGGTATAAATCTCGGCATAAAGTCGGTTGTCGGCGGCATCACGATTGCCTGGGTCGGCAGCTAGAACACCCTCAAACGCTGTTACTGCTTCGCCAGCCAACCCCTGCTCTAGTAGAGCCACACCTAAATTGTTCAGCGCAGCAAGGTTTTGCCCATCGCATGCCAGCGCCTGACGGTGTGCAGCAGCAGCAGCAGCAGCGAACTGACCCTGCCCCGCCAGTGTGGATCCGAGATTGTTGTGCGCCATGGAGAAAGCGGGGGCTTCGGCAATCGCGCGAGCAAACGCCGCACGGGCCTCGTCGGGGCGACCGATATCGTCCAATACGTTACCGAGGTTGTTCCAACCCCCGGGGTGTTGATCTTTAAGGCTTAACGCCGCGCCATAAGCAGCCTCGCCTTCTGCAGTCCGGCCGCTCAGCAATAATGCCTGGGTTTTGATTAGGCTGGCCGCTGTATTGGCGGGTTCGCGCGCGAGAATGAGATCGGCAAACGCTACGGCTTCATCGAAAGCGCGGGCGTCGAGACGAAGAGCGGCACCAAGACCAAGCACATCCAACGCAGGCTCTAGTTCGACCAGCATTTCGCGCACGAGGGCCCATGCTTCTTCGGGAAGCTTAGCGTCGTAATATTTGAGGGCGAGGGCGATCCGGGTATCCAAAAATATTCCTTACAAGGACTTCACCAACACGCCCTGAATGGAATCCTCAGGGCGTAGTTCGGGTGGGGACTTAAACATGAATGTAGGCGGGCCGGCGCACCATGTCTTCCAAGCTTCGCGATACGCCGCCTCAAGGGTACGTGTGAATTTGACTTCATCGCGCAGGGGCGATTTTTCTAAGCGTGGACGCAACTCGCCGCGCAGTTCCGCAAGCCACCGTGGATCACGGCCCCAGGCAATCGCGCGCGCGATATAGTCGTCCACGTTGTCCGCAACGAATTCCTTTTCCAGCCCTAAAGCCGTGAGTAGGCTGAGTCCCACCCGGCCGCGGTGGTTGACGCCGCGAATAGTCAGCACCGGCACTCCCATATATATGGACTCACAGGTCGTCGTCGTACCGTTGTAGGGGAACGTATCGAGGGCAAGGTCGACTTGGCCGTAACGGGCGAGATGCTCGCGCACAGAAGGCACAAAGGCGGCCATCTCGATCCGCGCGGGGTCAATGCCGTTGCTGGCAAATTCCCCTCGAATGCGCTCTTGCACCCGAGGATCGCGCAATTGTTTACACTTCATATAAAAGCGTGCGGTCGGTATAGCTTTCAGGATCGTGGACCAGACGGCAATTGCCGGGCCGGTCACTTTAGGCAGGACGTTGAAAGACGCGAAAGTGACATAGCCTTTGGTCAAGTGCGGCGCGAGCGCCGGCTCGGGCGGCTTGCCTCCAGACCGGTAACAGTGAAAGCAATCGGGCAGCCGGATCAGCTTTTCCGTGTTCCATTTCTCGGCCTCGCCCTCGGGATCAGCGCGATCATCTGTGATGCGGTAGTCCATTGCCGGGACGCCGCTGGTATCTGGATATCCGAGGTATTCGATCTGCACGGGAGCGGGCTTCATGGCGCACACCGGCAGGCGATTGCCGGAGGTATGGCCACCAAGATTGATGAGAATATCTATGCCGTCGGCTGCAATACGTTTTACAAGCACATCATCTGTCAGGCCCCCTGTGTCGACCCAATGGTCGGCACCCGCTCGCATCGCATCCGTGACAACGTCTGTGCGGGACGTCTCGGAATACAGCGTAATCTCGAAACGGTTGCGATCGTGTTTTTCTAACAACGCCTCGAAAAAGAACGCGACCGAATGAGAGCGGAAATCCGGCGATAGGTACCCGATCTTTAGTTTCCGTTCGGGATCGCGTGTGTTGGTATGTGGTTTGGCCGAGTTAGGTTCGCTTGAGGCAAATTTTCGCCCGAAATCCTTATGGATTTCCAATATTTCGGCGTTCGAGATATCGGGTTCATACAGACTAGCGAAAGCGTAGTTGCTTTGGAAAATCGGCGCTGAAAGTGTGTTGGCGCGCGCGGCTTCGCGCATGGATGCGCGCGCCTCGGTCACGCAATGCTGATCTAGCAAAAGCACGCCGAGCGTATTTAAAGCCATAGGATTTTTGGGATCCAAAGCCAACGCCTGGCGGAGCTCCACTTCAGCTTCGGAGAGTCGTTGATCTTCGAGATAAGCCACACCCAGGCTGTAGTGAGCAAAACCGTTGTCTGGGTTGCGCTCGAGAACCTGGCTGAACGCTTTGATAGCTTCTTCGCTATTTCCCTGCATGTGTTGAGCAACACCGAGATTGATCAGGGCTTCGTCATAATTTGCCTGATGGATAGCAGCATTGGCGAGCGCCACAGCGGCGTCGGCAAACCGGAACAGGCGTAAAAGCACTACGCCGTAATTATTGCTAATCACGGCCATGTCCGGGCGCAACTCCACCGCACGCTTCATATGCTCTGCCGCCAGCTCTAGGCGGTTTTTGACGGCATAAGCGAGGCCCAGATTGTTTTGCGCCTCGGCATAAGTAGGCGCTAACTCGCCCGCACGCTGAAGCACGCCAATGGCGTCGTCGACACGCCCGTCCTGGCGCAAGGTATTGCCATAAGCGTTGAGCAACACAGCATTGGCCGGATGCTCAGACACGGCTTTTTCAAAGAGCTCTAAGGCCGCTGCGCTCTCGCCCGCATCACGCAAGGCCAGCCCAAGGTTGGCTTTGGCATCGACGTAACCAGGGTCCAGCGCCACGGCGCTGCGATAAAGCGCGATCGCGTCCTGTGTGCGGCCCGACGCGTTGAGTGTGTTGGCGAGGTTGTTGTGAATGACGGGATCATTGGGCGCCAGCTCAAGCGCGCGCCTGTAGTCAGCTTCGGCACCCGTCAAATCACCGGTTTCTTTAAGTGCCACCCCGCGGTTGATCCAGGTATCTACGGCGGCTGGGTCCAGGCGCGATGCCTCGCTAAACGCAGCCACGGCATCGGCGAATTTATTGACCTTCATCAGTGACATACCAAGCACATGGTGCGTGCGGGCCATATCGCGATGAAATACCACCGCCATGCGCGCCATGGCGACGGCCTCTTCAAAACGATTCATACGTCGTAAAATCGTGACCCGCTGGATCAGAGCATCGGCTTGCCCCGGGACGACGCTCAAAAGTGCATCGAGCGTCGCAAGCGCCTCGCCAAACCGGCCAAGATCGCCAAGGATCATCGCGAGATTCACGGCATAAAGCGGCTCGCGCGCGTTTAGCGTCACAGCAGCGCGCAAATGCTCTACCGCTGCCTCCATCTGGCCGAGGCGGTGCTTGGCGAGGCCTGCGATATTATGGCCATCCGCGTCGGCGGGGTTGCCATCCAGATAGGATGTCAGGAAAAAATCCGCGCCGGCGGCATCACCAGACTCAAGGAACTTCAATCCCCGCTGCAGCAGCGGGGAAATCAACCTAGCTTGCACCTGGGCTTTATCTGGAGGGTTGCCGGGCGGCATCGGCGCGTCACCGGACGGCGGCGCCATAGGTCACTAAGCAGACTCAGATGACTTTTGAGGCCGGTTCGTTTCCGTCGGAGCAGCTTGCGGGGTCGAACGCAATCCGGCCGCCAGATTGCGATTGATGTTGATCAGAACATCAAGATCCGTCGTGCTGGCAGAACGCATCGCTTTGGTTGTCTGCTTATCGACGAAAATGCTCAAGGACATGACATTCGCCTTGATCTCGTTCGGCAGCTGGTTTTCGGGTTCGGTCAAATCGGCTTGGATAATGGTCCAAAGCAAATGGTTGAAACGAAGAGCCTTCGAGTATTCTTCGATGTTGCCAATTTTGCTCTTAGCTTCTTCCAAAAGCAAAGCGGCTTTGGTGAAGCCATAGCTTCGACCTCACGCGGCGAAAGACTGCGCTTTTGTTGCTGCGCATAGGCTGCAACTTTATCTTTTGACATTCGCCAAGGCCTCCGCCTCGAACTTGATCAATTGCCGACACAGCTTGAGGGCCCGGTAGTGATCGCCGCTCAAAATATGCTGCGACATTTCCACCATCAGATCGACCGCCCGTGCATCGATAGGTACAGAGATCATTTGTCTCATTAAAACGAAGTAAATTCCATGATAATCCTTTTCCCGCGCAGGATTGATATACATGTTAAGGATCGTCACGTAGAGCTTTTTGGCGATCGTGTCCGCCTTCTCTTCCGTGATGATGTCCTTTTCCCGCACAACGGGCACGCGATTCAGCACCACGAATTCGGTTTTAACGGGCCCGTTGGCAATGACCGACGTGCCGATCAGAACCTTCTCGTTGGGCTTAAGCGTTAATTTAAGCGGCATAAAAGCCTCGACGGCGCGCGATGCGTCATTTTTGGGACCATAAAAATATCAATGTAAAGCAGCGAAGGCTGCACGCGCGTGAGGCGTGCACCGCGCGCAGTATGAATCGATTTGCGCGACGCGTGAAGTCTGCATGAAAGCTTGTGCAGCACCGAAGCGTTGATAGCAAGAATCGCGTTAGCTCCGGTTTGACCCCACGCGGCTTTGCTGGATCCGACCGCAACCGCCGAACCCGCCAACATCTTATTGAAATCCGCGACCTTCAAGCCGCTGATAACAAGCACGTTGCTGGCGCCTTTATCGATTCGCTCGTTGAATTGCACGGTCAGTTGATCGGCCCCTGCCTGGAAAGCATCGGTGCC
>CAITZE010000070.1 GCA_903896775.1 uncultured bacterium | reverse complement strand
ATTTTCATGCTCGCTTTTATCGCGCTGGGTTTTGCCGCGAGTGTGCTGAGTGTGATCCGCGTCCTCAAAAACCTGGATCAGGCCGTGGGCCTGGGCCGGGCAATACGCGAAAGAGATGCCAAGAACGCACCACCGCCCTCGCCGAAAGGCTGGGAAGACGAAGACGACACCTAAAGATTTGAGCGCCCGCGACTTAAAAACAACGCGCAACCGATAAGGCGAGACAGCAGATGGCAGCCGAAGGCCACAGCCCCATGGAGCAGTTCAAGATTGAACCGCTCATCCCGATCCACATCGGTGGCACCGACATCTCCTATTCCAATTCGGCGCTGTTCATGACCTTCGCGGTCATCGCCACCGCCCTGCTGTTCTGGGGCGCAACACGCCACCGCACCATGGTGCCCGGCCGCCTGCAAGCCACCGCCGAAATGCTGTACGAATTTGTCGCCGGCATGGTGAAGGAAAATACCGGCGTCGAAGGCATGAAGTACTTCCCGTTCGTATTCACGCTGTTCATGTTCATCTTGTTCGGCAACATCTTCGGCCTGATGCCCTACGGCTTCACCTTCACCTCGCATATCGTCGTGACTGCCGCGATGGCGGTGTTCATTTTCATCTGCGTGACCATCATCGGTTTCGCCCGTCATGGCCTGCACTTCTTCAGCTTGTTTGTGCCGCCCGGCGCGCCCTTGGGCATCGCCATCGTGCTGGCGCCCCTCGAGCTGTTCTCCTACCTGATCCGCCCTGTCAGCATGAGCCTTCGTCTGTTCGCCAACATGTTGGCGGGCCACGTGCTGCTGAAAGTGCTGGCAGGCTTCATCATTTCGCTGGGTGTGGTTTTCGGCGTAGTGCCATTCCTGGCGGTCTTTGGCGTGACGCTGCTGGAGATCATGGTCGCGGTCATCCAGGCTTACGTCTTCGCTCTGCTTACCTGCATCTATCTCAACGACGCCATTCACCTGCACTGATCGCAGACAAACCCTCACACTCAACTTTTCACAAGGAAGGATAAGAACATGGAAACAGAAGCAGCAAAAATGATCGGCGCGGGTCTTGCGGCTATCGGCGTGCTCGGCGGCGGTATCGGCGTCGGCCAGGTGTGGGCCCAGTACATGAATGCGGTTGCTCGTAACCCGTCCATGGAAGGCAAGCTGCGTACCCCGGCGTTCCTCGGCTTCGCGCTGTCGGAAGCCACCTCGCTGTTCGCCCTCGTCATCGCGCTCATCATCCTGTTCGGTTAAGCCGGACAGGTTTTAGGTCTCGGCCCGCTTAGATTCGAAAAGGCGATCCCGCTATGCCACAGTTTGATCCATCGACTTTCGCGTCGCAGCTGTTCTGGCTGTTCGTGATGTTCGTGGCGCTGTATTGGGTCGTCTCCAAGATCGCCGTACCGCGCATCGGTGAAGTCCTGGAGCAACGCGCGCGCGTCATCCAGGACGACCTCGACCGCGCTACGCAGTTAAAAGCCGAGACCGATGCCGCCGTGGCCGCCTACGACAAGGCCATGGCAGAAGCGCGCAATCAGGCCTACGAGCACATGCGCGTCATCCAAGCCGACATGAAAGCGGTCGCCGATAAGCGCACCGCCGACATCACGGCCCAGGTAAACAAGCAGATCGGCGAAGCGGAAACCCGCATCGCCGCCGCCAAGCAGACAGCAATGGATAGCCTCAAGACCGTGGCTGCCGAAACCGCCCGCGACGTGGTGGCTAAGCTGGCGGGCCTTTCGCCCGATACCGGCGCGGTTGAACAAGCCGTCGCTTCGGCTCTCAAGGAAACGCGGTAAACAGCCATGGAAGAGTTGCATAATCCAGAGTTTTGGGTCGCCATCGCGTTTCTGCTGGTTGTTGCGTTGGTCTATCGCCCGACGGTGAAGGCCATCACCTCGACCCTTGATGCCCGCGCCGCCAAAATCCGCGTCCAGATCGAAGAAGCCCGCAAGCTGCGTGAAGACGCGCAAGCGCTTTTGGCCGAATATCAGCGCAAGCAACGTGATGCGATGGCCGAAGCCGAGAAGATCATCGCTCAGGCCCGCGCCGATGCCGCCCGCCTTAAGATCGAAGGCGAGAAAGATCTGGAACATGCCATCGAACGCCGCAAGCAACAGGCCCTGGAGCGCATCGCCCAGACTGAAGCTCAGGCCGTGGCCCAGGTGCGCAACACGGCTGTAGACGTGGCCCTGGCGGCCGCAGAGAAGCTGATCCAGAGCAGCCTTAGTCCTGCTCAGAAGCAGGCTCTCACGGATAAAGCCATCAGCGAGTTGCCAACCCGGCTCAACTAGTTCAGCTCTGCTTGACCGCGATCTTTTAAAGCCCTGAACCCTTGGTTTAGGGCTTTATTATTTTCACCGTTACCGGGATCAATATTCTTTCTCGGACGTTGATATTCGGGGCGTATGTGCGGTTTCGCGCGAGAGATTTTCGGGGCCTATTTCGCTGCCAACTGCAATCTGCTGCATGACCGGCATACAGAATTCATCGTAACATCACCAACGCAACGCGAGATTCCGCGTCCGTTCTACGCCACCGCGCGATGGAGTTTCTAAAGATGGCTAAGCGGTTGCGTTGGCGAGGTGGGGCGCTTTTGTTCGCCATAGGCATGGGCCTGGCGCACAGCACGAGCGCCGCCGACCCCAAAACCCT
>CAITZE010000069.1 GCA_903896775.1 uncultured bacterium | reverse complement strand
TGATCTTCGCGACGCTTTCCGACATGCCGAACATTTCGGCAGATTTTTCGGCCTTCGTTGCATGCTCGGGCTGAAGATCGGCGTAGATATCCGCAGCTTCGCCGTAAGAGAAATAACGGCCATCGCGGTTCATCATCTTGGCAATGATTTCCGACAACGGTCCGCCGACACCGTCGCAATAAACGTCGAAGCCTTCCGGAACCGCAGCCCTCAGCTTTGCTTCCAAATCCTTATCGCGATAGTCAAAAGCCTGAATGCCGAAATTGTCGGTGACCCATTGCGCGCGCTCCGGTCCGCCGCCGAAGCCAATGACATGAGCGCCTTTGGCTTTCACAATTTGCGCGGCCATCGAACCCACTGAACCGGTCGTGCCGGCCACGGCAACGCGATCGCGCGGCATGATCGGGCCGCATTCACGCATACCATAATAAGCTGTGAGGCCCGACGTACCGAAAACATCCAACAGCACATCCGGCTTGAACTGCTTCAGCATGACAGGACGGAAGACATAGCTCGTGCGCGCGTTGGTGCCGTTCAATTCTTCTACGAGTGCGAACTCGCGCGGACCTGACGGGCGAGCAAGTTCGCTACTGGTGGTCTGATAAGTGTTCCAGCCAACCTGGCAGGCGATGATGTCGCCTTCGCGGTAGGTCTTGTCGCGACTTTGCAGAACGCGCGCGCAACCATAATTAGTGGGATCAGTTTCGCCGACCTGTGTGCCGCCTTTGCCGCCCCTCATGCGGTTGCGGGTGGCGGAATGAATGTCGGCCAGAATGACCTGGACCAGAGCCTCTTTGTCCTTAATCTTGGGCATGGGCTCTTCGACGAGCTTGAAATTGTCCATGCTGACTTTGAGATCGTCGCCAACATTCTTGGCCAAGACCCATTTTTGCAGGGTTTTGGGCGTGGTTGCCGCCCAGGCGACGCCGCCGAGATCGCGGAAAGGCGCCGTAATGCCGCTTGCGATACTCGCGACGACGGTGGTTTTTCCGGCAGCGCCAAACAGGCCGCGGCGAGATACGGATGTGCTATCGGCAGTCATGTGAAATCCTCCCCAGGATCCAAACGTGTGCGTTTGAGCCTTCAGAATAGCATTGAGCCCCTTTCCCAGGTAGGGCCAAATCGGCGCTTTCCCTGAGTGGCGGCGGGTCTAGGAATGTTGGAAAAATGGTGCCGACGCGCGGAATTGAACCGCGGACCTACTGATTACGAATCAGTTGCTCTACCCCTGAGCTACGTCGGCCCCTGCTGGCCCGAAAGGATGGGCCCGGCCGGAATGGCGGCGGAACATAGGCGGTTCAGGCATTTGGCGCAAGATCAGGTGCAAAACATGTGTCGCGGTGCGATATCATTGACCCCATGACAGATTCGCCAACGATTCCATCACCGGTTTTGGGGAAAAACCCAGATTTTCGCGCGGAAGTCGCCATCGTGGGGGCTGGACTCGTGGGCGGCACTCTTGCGTGTGCCCTAGCGGGTTATGGCATCAAAACCATTGTCATCGACCGTATTAATCCTAGCGCTATGGTTCTGCCGGCCTTCGATGGGCGCGCTTCGGCCGTGGCTTTGAGCGCACGACGATTCTTAACCGCCATTGGCCTGTGGGATCATGTTACCGGCCATAATGAGCCAATCCGCGAAATCCGCGTTTCCGACGGGCAATCGCCTTTCTTCCTGCATTACGACCATGCCGATGTTGGTAACGAGCCTTTGGGCTTTATGGCGGAAAACCGGCGCTTGCGCGCAGCCATCGCGGCACGGATGCAAGGCCTTGGCAGCTCACTCATCATCGTCGCGCCGGCGACCGTCGCCGGCATGAGTCAAAGCGCGGATGACATCACGCTGACCCTCGACGACGGACGCAAAGTGACGGCGTCGCTGGCGGTCAGCGCCGAAGGGCGCGACGCTAAGCTGCGCACATTGGCGGGCATTGGCGTCACCGGCTGGACCTATCCGCAAGTCGCCATTGTCGCGACGATAGGCCATGCGCGGCCACACGACGGCATCGCGCACGAACACTTTCTGCCGGCGGGGCCTTTTGCCATTCTGCCGCTGCCCGATGAGGACGGTGTTCACCGCTCGTCGCTGGTTTGGACCGAGCGTGCGGAAGCTGCCGCCGGTTACCTCGCATTGCCCGAAGATGCATTCTTGGCCGAGATCGATGCGCGGGTCGGCGGTTTTCTGGGCGCGCTGAGTTTGATTGGTCCGCGCTTCAGTCATCCCCTCGGTCTGCAGTTCGCCGCGCAATATAGCGCCGGGCGTTTGCTGTTAGCGGGCGACGCCGCGCACGGCATTCATCCCATCGCGGGACAAGGTTTGAATTTGGGATTCCGCGACGTAGCCGCTCTGACCGAGATCATCGTCGATGCCAAACAGCTCGGCCTTGATCTAGCGCATCCCGAAGGCACAGCGCGTTACGCACGGTGGCGGCGCAGCGACAACCTCGTCATGGCTGGCGTGACTGATGTTTTGAACAGATTGTTCTCTAATGACATTACGCCGCTGCGCCTCGCACGCGATGCGGGCCTCGGTGTCGTTAACCGCATCACACCCTTGAAGAAAGTATTGATGCGCCATGCCATGGGCACAGTGGGAGACCTACCGCGACTAATGCGCGGAGAAAATCTGCGCTAAGGTTCGCGCGTAAGATTACGCGCCGTCAAAGCTTGCAGATATGTCTTCCAGCGCGACTGATGATCGCGGCCCAATTCGAACAGATAGCGCCACGAATAAATGCCGGTGTCGTGCAAATCGTCGAAGATCAAGCGCACGGCATAATTACCGACCGGTTCGATATTCATAATGCCGACATGTGCGCGTCCGGCTACGGTTTGTTTTTGAGACGGATTGTGCCCCTGGACTTCCGCCGACGGGCTTTCCACCCGCAAATATTCCGCCGGCAAAGCAAAACACTCGCCGCTTTCAAAACTCACCTGAAGGACTTTCGTCGTGGGATCGTAAGCGATGGCCGTAGGCCAAGGCTCGGCAATCACGGCACTCATTCGTCCAGCCGACGCGCTTCGTCCGGCAGCATGATCGGGATGCCGTCACGCACCGGATAAGCAAGCCCGGCTTTGCGGCTGATCAGTTCGCCGCTCTCGCGGTCATATTCCAGCGGCCCCTTTGTCAAAGGGCAGACGAGAATTTCAAGCAGCTTAGGATCAATGGAGCCGGTGGTATTGGACATATGGTTTTACCTTAATTTGCGGGCGCTTCTTTATTGCCGGGTCTATTGACGAGGGCCATCCGGCGCACCGCCGGAATCAAACACGCCCATCTGCAGCAGTTTAACGAGCGCCGTTGCACGTTCAGTCATGGTGGCGGCTTCCAACAAAACTTGTTTTTCGCGCGGATCGAAGGGACAGATCATACACAGCGAGGTTATCAGATTGGCATCGGAAAGGCCTTTCAGCACATCCAGGCTGATCGGCATCGCTTGCGTCTCGAGATAGGGTTTCAAGCGGGCGAGAAGTTGTTCCCGATCCAGCTCGAACTTCGGCGGCGGATCCATGTCGGCTTTGAACGCGTCGTAAGATGCGCGCACACGCCGATAGCCACCAAAACTATCAAGCTCTTTCAACACGCGAAAACGCGCGAGCCCCTTCACCATGATAAGCAAGCGACCGTCTTCGGTTTCTTCGAAAGATGCAATACGCCCGGCGCAACCCATGCCATAGACCGCAGGTTCGGTTTCCTGGGCCATTTTATCGGTCACAAGTTTATCGCGCGGCGTTTTGTCGTAGTCCGGCTGAATCATGCCGAAGATGCGCCCAGCCTTCAGGGCATCGAGCGTCATGTTGAGATAGCGCGGTTCGAAAATATTGAGTGGCAGCCGCCCCCACGGCAAAAGCAGCGCACCGCTTAAGGGAAATATCGCCAACTCCTGCGGCAAATCCTCAAAGCGGGTTTGAACGGGGCTGCGCATGATCCCTATGCGTCAGGAGAACAAGATCGCCGAAAGACGACGCCGGCCAGAAGACGTCAGCGGATCGGTAGGCCCGAACGCATCGAAGAATTTTACCAGCTGCTTGCGCGCGGCTTGTTCATTCCACGCGCGGTCGGCTTTGACCATGGCCAGCAAATCATCGACAGCTTTCTCACGATCACCCGCGCCGAAGCGCGCCATCGCCAAATCAAGACGCGCTTGCATGTCTTTGGGATCGGCGGCGACTTGAGCTTCCAACTTTTCAACTTCGGCATTGCCGGTATTGGCTGTCGCGGCTTTCAGATCGAGGGCCGCTTCGACGCCCTGAATGTCCGGCGTGTTTTTGATTTGCGCCGGCAGTTTCGCAATGAGATCGCGTGCGAGTTGGTCCTGGTTCAAAGCCACATAACACCGCAGGGCACCCGCGAGCGCTTTCACATGCGCCGGATCTTCAGACAGCACGTCTTGAAAGATAGCGAGAGCTTGGTCGTTGTGACCGTCCTTCATCAAAGCATCGGCTTCAGCGAGCGCTTCATCCAAAGCAGAACCGCCGCCACCCGTCAGGCGTTCGATGAACTGCTTGACCTGACTTTCAGGCAACCCGCCCATGAATCCATCCACGGGGCGTCCGCCTTTGAAGCCATAGACCGCCGGGATCGACTGGACCCGGAACTGCTGCGCCAGGTCTTGATTCTCATCGACGTTAATCTTCACCAGCTTAACTTTGCCCGCATACTGCTTCACGAGCCGCTCAAGAATCGGCGTCAGCTGTTTACAGGGGCCGCACCAGGGGGCCCAAAAATCCACCAACACCGGCGTCGTCTGGGAGGCCTCGATCACGTCGGCCACAAAGCCGGCGGTATCGGTATCCTTAATGAGGTCGGTGGCGGGCGCGACATGATCGGGGCCGGCGGATTGTCCAATCAGCATATAAACCTATCCTATTGTATCTGGGGTCTCGGCCTACCTGTCCGGCGGCCCCTCGACGTGTGGACTGCCGTTATGGGCCCCCGTTAAATGTGGCGCGAGCCCCTATAAAGCAAGGAGTCCGTACCAGCCGGCGCAGTTTGCCCTAACCGCCAAATCCTTGCAAAGACAGGCTTGTAAACCCTAGGAAGGGTCTGTGGGAGGGCTTGTGCGCGCCCCTTGCAATGGGGCGCTAAAACGCTATAGTCCCGCCCTTCCCGCGCCGGGGCGACTGGTTTTGGTCCTTTCGGCGACGCCGTGAGCGGGCGTAGCTCAGTGGTAGAGCACAACCTTGCCAAGGTTGGGGTCGAGGGTTCGAATCCCTTCGCCCGCTCCATTTTCTTCTATTTGTTTGAACCCCTCCCCGGCTTCGCCGGGCATAGGCTTGCCGGCGACACGAACGGTATGGGGATTCAAAAGGCATGGCAAAGATCGACTTGCCGGCTGTGGCGCGTCTCATATTGTGGGCCGGCAATTTTATGAGTGGTGTGGTTTGGAACCGTCTTCCAGCTCCGTGGGCGACCTGTTTGCGCAAGGCCGCATGCTTCAGGCAAACCAGCGCTTTGCGGAAGCGTTGCAATGCTTCGACAGGGCCCTCAGCTTCGATCAGATGAATGCTGCGGTGCTGGCGAGCCGGGCGCTGACACTCTGTTATCTGGGACGCGCCGACGAGGCGCTTGCGAGCGCGGATAAGGCCCTCAAAATCGAACCCCTCAATGTCGGGGTACTTTATAACCGTGCTTCTTTGTTCATGGAGTTGAAGCGCTTTCCCGAGGCGATTCAAGCGCTCGACGCCGCGCTTAAGATTGCGCC
>CAITZE010000068.1 GCA_903896775.1 uncultured bacterium | reverse complement strand
GCCATTGTAGTAATCGCCCTGAAGCGTCACCACATCATTACCCGGCTTCCAATCGAGGTTAAAACCGCCTTGAGGTTTCGACCAGCCGTCTTGTGCGTTTGCACCTGTTGTGGTCCTGCCGCTCCATGTCGTGAAGCCCGATCCGTAGATACGATATGCGATGTCTTCCGCGAGTTTGCCGCCGTACTCCAAGCTCGCGCGATAGAAACGGTTATGGCAGACTTCGGATATGAAATCGTGAATGTGCTGGTTACGGATATCGTTCCAGATGCCAAGGTCAAGTCGGCTATGAACGATATCAACGCGGCACAACGTGAACAGGTGGCGGCAAACGCGCGCGGCGAAGCGGAAAAAATCCTGGTCGTAAAAAAAGCCGAAGCGGAAGCCGAAAGTAAGGCGCTTCAAGGTCAGGGTATCGCCAATCAACGCCGCGCGATTATTGAAGGCTTGCAGAGTTCAATCGAGCAATTCCAAAAAGCAGTCGGCGGCGCAAGTACAACTGACGTGATGCAGTTAGTACTCGTCACGCAGTATTTCGACACGCTGAAAGCCATCGGCGAAAACGACAAGACAAACACCCTTTTCCTTTCGCATGCACCGGGAGCAGCGAAGGAACTGTCCGATCAAATCATGCAATCAATTTTAGGCGCGGAACGGGCAAAAACGTGAGGCGCTGAGGTTGGCATTGCGGCGCCGATATCACGCACCTAATTTATCCGCTAAGTCGTTCAGGTCTTGCGCCGCGACATCGACCGGCACTTCACATACCGTAGCGGACTTGCCCATACCAAACTCGTCGGGACGCGCGATACTCGCGGTTCGAAGTCCACAGGCCGCCGCACCAATCGCGTCGGTCGTATGCGACGCCGCGAAGACCATCATGCAGGCACTGGGCGCAAGCCCGATCGCTTCGGCTGCCGCCAGAAAGACCTGCGGCTTTGGTTTGAAATCTCCCGCAATATCGGCCCCAAGAATTGCATCGAAGTGAACGGTGTTGCGGCGCGCGAGATCAACCATCAGCGCAATATTACCATTCGACACCGGGGCCATAAGAAAACGCTGCTCCAATCGGATGAACGCCGGCCTTAAATCCGGCCATCCATCAAGACGATGCCAGGCGAGATTGAGGCTGTGCGCTACGTCTTCCGGCAAATCGCGCACATTGAAGCGCGGCAAAACAAGATCGAGCGACTTACGATGCAAGATGTCGAGCTTGGCATACGAAACCTGCCCCGATCTTACCTGCTCCATAGATGGCTGATACTCGGCGCGCCATGCGTCGGCGAATGCGAGCCAGTCGAGCGTATAACCGCGCGGCTTTAGGTGCGTCTCCGCCTCCCGCGCCACACCGGTTCGCCAATCGACCAAAGTTCCAAAAACGTCAAAGAACAGCGCTTTTACGCCGAATTTGTAACTACCAGCCGTTTTTCCAGCCATAGCATCGCTCATGAACGTCCTCCCCATCGCAAGATCATGCTTAAGCCTACAGCATTATGTTACGGACGCTTTCTGAAAGCGCCAACCAACTCGACATGATGCGACCAAGTGAACTGGTCGATGACTCTGATACTCTCAAGCCTATATCCGCCGTCGACTAAAATGCGGGCGTCGCGGGCGAACGTGGCAGGGTTACACGATACATCAATTAAAAGCGGGACATCGCTCGCGGCCAACGCTTTCACCTGTTCTTGTGCCCCTGCCCGCGGCGGATCGAAAACAATCGCGTCGTAACGATTGGCTTCGTCGGAAACGAGCGGCTTTCTAAAAAGATCGCGCTGTATCGCCCTCAGTGGCAGCGCACCCTTGGCTTTGTCCAATGCGCGAACTGCCGAGCCGGTGCTTTCATAGGCATCCACGGAACCACATTTCAACATGGGGCCGCTAAAGGTACCGCATCCAGAAAACAGATCTGCGAACTTGCCGGTCTTCGGCAGCACCTCAGTCACCGCGCTTACAAGTGCATCTTCTCCAGCCTTAGTCGGCTGTAAGAATGCCAGTGGCGGCAAGGCAACGCTCAGCGCGCCGAACGAGGCGCGTAATGGATTAACCCCCAGCATGACCTCGGGCTCGCCTCTCTCATGCGGCCGCCAAGATATACGTGCGACGTTTGGTATCTGCACGATCTGTGCAACCGCCTCATCCACGTGCAAATCGGATTTGGCTTTTTTGCCGATCGGTCCCGTTATGACGATTTCGAATTGACCACCGACAACTTGGATAAATATGTCGGCGCTCTTGCCTTCCTGCAAAATCGGCACGAGCAACGTGGCGAGTTTATTACGTAGATCCATAATGGCCGGGTCGGCAGTTAAGCACTCAGCGATGCTGGTTGCTTGGTGCGACCGACGGCGAAAATATCCAAGCGTAACGACATTGTTCTTTTTGGCCGCAGCGAAGGTGACGCGGCGGCGCTGGCCGGCGGGAAGAAAGACCGGCTCTCGCCAGACTTCAGGTTCGAGACCTTCCCGGCTCAAGGCCGCGCGAACGATCTCGATCTTCCAATTTCTGTAGAAGGCGTTGTCGGCGTGTTGAATGGTGCAGCCGCCGCAGACATCATAATTCACACAAGGCGCCTGGACCCGGTGCGGCGATGCTGTGATCACGCGGATCAATTCCCCTCGTAAAACGCCGCCGGTGCCTTCTTGAATTTTGACCTGGACCAAATCGCCGGGCAGCGCGCGACCGACGTAGACATGCCCCCGCTCCGAGCGGTGCATGCCGTCGCCCATTGGGCCCAATTCATGGATCAGCAGTTCGTCAGTCATTTCAATATAATCAACCGCTTAGCAATCTAGAAAACAGGCTTGTGGGGCATTAGCGAGAGCATCACAAAAATTTGGCCAATGATAGTTTTGCGAGGAGCATGTTAGCCTAGGACATTACCTGGGGAGGGAATCACGATGAAACGAATTTATGCATCCGTGCTGGGCATGGCCTGCGCGGCGGCGATGTTTGTGGGAAACGCACAAGCGGAAGTCACCAAATTTGAAATTCTCTCCGTCGAACACAACGCGCTTGAAGGACGGGTATTTGGGGACGTCGGCACTTACGACAAGGTAAAAGCCAAAGTCACGATTGCCGTTGACCCCACCGACCGGCGGAATACACCCATCGCCGACATTGGCCTCGCACCCAAGAACGCGGCGGGACTGGTTGAAGCAGTCGCCGATGTCGAAATCCTCAAACCGTCCGATCCCAAACGCGGCAACCATACGATCTTTTATGAAGTCCTCAACCGCGGCGGCAAACCGTCCCTCGGCGTATTTAACGACGGCGGTGCGGCTTCCCTTGAAAAGGCGTCCGACGGGGGCAATGGCTATCTCCTCCGTCAGGGTTACACCCTGGTCTGGAGTGGCTGGCAGGGCGACTTCACGCCGTCGCGCGGCGAACTTGTCCTGAACGTACCGACGCTTACCGGCGTGACGGGACGAATCAGAGAAGAATTGTTGTTCGATAATCTCACCAATCCGATCACGGCCACGCTCGCTTGGCCGGCGGGCGAAACCGACAGCGCCAAGCTAACGGTGCGCAATGCCTATGCAGATGCGCCGGTATCGCCATCCGACATGTCGTTCAAGTTCGTTGATCCGCTGCATGTCGAAATTACGCGCCCGCAAGGTTTTGAAGCCGGAGCGCTGTATGAGCTTGAATACGTCGCGAAAGATCCAAAAGTTCTAGGCCTCGGTTTTGCAGCAACGCGCGACGTTGTGACATATCTGCGTCACAGCATAGATGCGACTAATCCACTCGCTGAAGGCGGCAAGCCGATCATTGAGCGTGCCTACGCGTTTGGACAGTCGCAGAGCGGCCGCTTCTTGCGGGAATACCTTTACATGGGTTTCAACGAAGACCTTTCGGGACACACCGTATTCGAAGGCATGTTTCCGCAAATTGGCGGAGCGCGCTTCACGGCGACGAATATGAGGTTCGGCTTGCCCGGTCGTAACTCACGTCACCCGCAAGATCCAGCAGGCAGTGCCGACCGTTTTCCCTTCACCTACGCTGAGACGACTGATCCCTTAACCGGCACGCGCGATAGCCTTCTGAATAGCTGCACCAAGACCAAGACCTGCCCCAAAGTTATCCAGGCCGACAGCGAGTATGAGTGGTGGGGATCCAGAGCATCGTTGGTTGTGACAGACCCAAGCGGCAAACCCGTAAAAATGCCCGCGAACGTACGTGTATTTCTGACCACTGGAACGCCGCATGCCGCGCGTGTCGACGCAATCGCGGCACCTTCGAAGACATGCCAAATGCCGTTAAATCCTTTGCATCAAGGTCCGGTGCTCCGTGCACTGCTAAGCGATCTTGACGCCTGGGTCGCGCACGGCACACTGCCGCCCGACAGCCGTACACCAAACCTCGCCGATGGAAGCTTGGTTGACGCGTCCACCCCACAGCTGAAGGCGCCGATTCCGGGGGTTCCGTATACCGGCATGCATGTGCGTGCGACGGCCGAAGACCGCAGCGTCGTGCCGTCGAAGATCCTGGGCGAATATAAGGTTTACGTTCCGCGTATAAACGCCGACGCGATTGTCGTCGGCGGCGTGCACATGCCTGTAATTGAGGTGCCAAAAGCGACTTACACCGGTTGGAATCCGCGCTCCGAAGGCTATGGCACGACCTCGCTTTGCGCATTGCAGGGCGGCGCTGTGGCTTTTGCCGCGACGCGCGAAGAGCGTATGAAAAATGGCGACCCGCGCCTCTCAGTGGAAGAACGCTACGCGTCGCCGGGTGTTTACGTTGCGAAGGTTGACGCCGTAGCTAAAGAACTTGTTCGCCAACGCCTCATGTTGCCTGAAGACCAACAGAGGCAGCATCAGGCCGCGGTCGATGACACGCTCGCCAGGCTTCATAAGAAGGACGGCGGTACCGCGAAACCGGCAACGGAAGAACAATAGCAGCTAAGTTTAGCTTTGGTGTTTTAAGCCTATGGCGAGAATGCCTGCCAAGGCGCAGGCTTCATCGTTATCCGACGTGTCACCGGTGATACCGACTGCGCCGATGGGCATGCCATCCATACCTATGACAATCACGCCGCCGGCTGCAGGCACTACGCCCGAAGTCGCTATTGCGCCGAGCGAGGCAACAAAGCTGGGGCGTTCCGCCGCCATCTCGGCGAGCTTACGGGACGACACGCCCATCGCCAGCGCGCCGCAGGCTTTTCCCAACGCGATTTGAAAACGTAGCGTGGAAGCACCGTCCTGGCGTTGGAAGGCGATGACATGACTGCCGGCATCAACAACCACCACACTTAAGGGCTTCTTGAGCCCAATGGTTTTTCCGTGCGCCAAGGCAGAGGAAATAATGCTGTTCGCCTGTTCGAGACTGATGCGGCTCATGTACACGCTCCTGACAAAACAATTTGTGAAAATAAACTACGCTGGCCCCTCTTCCGCGCTGCTCGATTTTGGCGGCTTCACCAAGCGGATCGGCTTGCCGTCGAGGTAAGCAACGATGTCTTCCAGCGCCTCGCGGTATATGACCGTCATGCGCTCGACGGTCGGGTATCCGATATGCGGCGTAAGAAGCACGTTATCCATGCTGCGGAATGGGTGGTTAACAGGAAGCGGCTCGTCGTCGAACACGTCAAGCCCGGCGCCCGCAATACGCTTTTGCTGAAGTGCGGCGATCAGATCAGCCTCGCGAACAATCGGTCCACGGGAAGTATTGATGAAATAGGCTGTAGGTTTCATCTGTGCGAAATGCTCGGCGCGAATAAGGCCGCGCGAGCGCTCGCTCAACACATAGTGGACGGAGACGAAATCGCTTTGCGCGAGCAGGTCTTTCAACTCGACACGCGTGCTGCCGCCAGCCTTGGCCGCCTCATCCGTTAGGTTCGTGCTCCAAGCGACGGTCTTCATGCCGAAAGGCTTGGTGAACTCGACAACGCGTGCGCCGATACGGCCCAACCCGATGAGACCTAGCGTTTTTCCATAGAGCGTATGGCTGGGCCGCGCTTGCCATTTGCCGGAGTGCATGTCGGCGTTATGCCAGGATGTTTGGCGCGCCAAATCTATAATTAGCGCGAAAGCTAACTCCTCGACATTACCTTCCTCAGGGCCTGCGCTGGTCGTGCAAATCGTGATGTTCTGTTTTTTGGCTTGCGCCAAATCGATATGGGCTGACGCTCCAGTGGTGCTGACCAGCAACTTTAACTTCGGCAACTTGGAAATCACACTCGCCGGAAACGGCGTGCGATAGCGTTCAATGACGATGATATCGTAAGGCGCAAGCTGGCGGGTTAGTACGGCCTCATCGGAAATATGCTCGTGGTAAAAATCGACGCTGGCGCGATCCTTCAAAACCGACCAATCGGCGATTTGTTCGACAATTTTCATGTTGTCGTCGAGAACCGCGATCCGCAACGGCCCCGCGCCGCTCGAGCTGACGGGGGTTGCTGACAAAGTCGTACACGCGGATTCAATCATGGGAAGGCATCCAACCGCCGCGGCTTGAAGAACCTGCCGGCGCGGCAGGCGCGTACTCATTTGATCCATCGTCCCCTCTCCCACATTGCCTATAGGACGTTATCATGCACGAGCAGCGTCCGTCACGCTTTCGCATCTTTCGCCATGAACCGCCTCGCGCCGCTATCCTGTAAAAGATAGAATGCGGCTATATGAACACCGTCAGCCCCAAAATGAACCCCTTCGCGCGCCTGCTCTTGACGGCCGTCAAAGTTGAACCGGCGGAGGTTAAAGCCGTCCTTCTCGCGTTCTTCTGCAATTTCGTTCTCTTGGCCAGCTACTACATTCTGCGCCCATTGCGCGACACCATGGCAACGGTGTTTGGGCCAGACGAACTTCAGCAACTCTTCACTGGCACCTTTGTGATCACCTTACTATGTGCCCCCGCCTATGCGGCGGTCGCAGCGAAGGTGCGTCTGCAGCGCTTTCTGCCCGGACTGTTCTGGTTCTGGCTTCTGAACATCCTAGTCTTCTATGTGCTGTTTCAAGTCGCACCCCAAAACCGTTGGGTTGCAGCGTCGTATTATTGGTGGTTCAGCGTCGTCAACCTCTTTCTGATTTCGGTTTTCTGGACCTTCATGGCGGACACCTTTTCCGAACGGCAAGCCCCACGCCTCTTTGCGTTCATTGCCGCCGGCGGAAGCACAGGCGCGATTGCTGGTCCGATTATCACGACGATGTTTGTCGAAATGATCGGCGTCGCAGGACTTCTTCTCATTTCTGCAGCCGGTTTCCTTGTCGTTATTTTATTGATCCACTTGATTATGCGAGAAAGAGAAGTCCTTCGTCTCACACAGCAAGATGTTCAAAAAACGACCCTCGATCATAACTTGCCTGGAAATCCTTTTCGGGGATTTGGCCTTTTATTCAAATCGCCTTATCTGCTTGCGCAAGCCGCCTTCATATTACTGCTGACCTGGGCCGCAACACTCACATATGTCCTTCAAACAGGGCTGATCGCGAAAGCTTACACCGGCATCGAAAGCCGCACGGTGGCCTTTGCAGATTTAGACCTCGTCGTGAACATTGCTTCTGCGGTGATTTTGATTTTTGGCCTGGGCCGAGCCATTCAGCGGTTCGGCATTACAGTGAGCTTAATGCTAACACCCATCGCTATGATGGCAGCCTTCTGCGGTATCGCCATTACGCCCACACTGGCGATGGTACAGTTCACGCGTGGCCTACAGCGAATAACTCAATACGCCATCGCCCGGCCGAGCCGCGAAGTCTTGTTTACGGTGATCGATCAACAAAGCCGTTACAAAGCCAAGAACGTCATCGATACCGTCGTCTATAGATTTGGTGATCTCAGTGCGGCCTGGATGCAGGCGGGATTGCGGGCGGCGAATTACGGCCTCGCCGGCGCTATAGGCGCAGGGCTTGCCGTCTGCGCAACTTGGGCTGCGGTGGCCTTTGGAATGGGACGGAGCTACGAAGCGATACGTAAACGAGATACGGAACAGCTTGCCGCCGTTTATAGCTCAGCCCAGTAACGAATCAGATTGTGATAGATGTTCGTGAGTTTCCGGACATCTTCATCGTTGCGTCCTAAACGGACGACAAGACTCTGAATTGCATTGTCCATGTCAAAAGTCATACGCCGCGCGTGGGTGTCTTTGATCATGCTTTGCAGCCAGAAGAATGATGAAATACGCGCGCCCCGCGTGACCGGGGTCACCATATGCAAACTGGTTGACGGATACAGCACGAGGTGTCCCGCCGGCAATTTCACACGGTGCGAACCGTAGTAATCGTCAATGACCAGTTCGCCGCCATCGTATTCATCGGGCTCCGAGAGAAAAAGCGTGCCGGAGATGTCAGTCCGAATACGCAAGCCGGTAAGGTTGTCGCCGCGGATACAGTTATCGACATGCTCGCCGAAGAACTGACCGGGACGGTAGCGATTGAAGAGCGGTGGAAAAATCTGCAGCGGAACGGCTGCGGAAATAAAGAGCAAGTTGGCGGTGAGCGCTTTGATAATACGCTCACCCAGTTTCCGTGCAGTCTGAGAGTCTGGAGGCAGCTGCTCGTTCTGCTTCACTTGTGCAGACTGAGCGCCCGCCGTCGAGCGCCCGTCTTCCCACTGCTCGGCATCCATGATGCGGCGGAAATCCGCCACATCATGTTTGCTAAGAACATCAGGTACGCAAACCAACATTCACTTCGACCTTTAGTACTTCACGCTTGCGATCAACGATACGCTGCGGCCCGGAGCTACTTTAATGAACGGCACCGCGCTTTGATACAGGGAGTCATAGTAGGTCTTGTTGAGAAGGTTTTCCGCATAAAGCTTTACGCTCACGTGGTCGGTAATCTTCGTTTCCACGAAGGCATCGAAGCGCCAATGGGACGGCAGAATGGTCGGGTACGGAGTGCCCGGATAAGCCACACCGCCGTTAGCAGCAAGGAGCGAGCCGCCTAAAATCTTCGACGTATAGATCGCCTGTCCGCCGAGTTCTAACCAATTGAGCACCTGATATTTGCTCAACAGGTTGAACGACTGATTGGCAATATTAGCGAGAGGCAATCCAACGTTAAGCGGGATGATCGAGTTGGTGATCTTGGTTTTCATGATCACGAGGCCGGTCATGACGCTCCATTTATCCGTGATCTTACCCGCCGCTTCAAAGTCGAGACCTTGGACACGGTAATTAGCACCCGCAACGATCTGGCCACTGGTGTAGCCGGGCAAATTTGCCGGCGCGGTTTCGCGCGCGTTTGACACGGCGGTCTGGAACGCCGACGCTGTTGCAAGCAAATGTCTATCGAACAATTCCCACTTAGTTCCTATTTCGAAGGCTTCGCTGCGCTGCGGCCCGAAAATCTGTGTCGTGGGCTGTGTTGCTGCG
>CAITZE010000067.1 GCA_903896775.1 uncultured bacterium | reverse complement strand
GGTAATAAAGAAGCCGTCATGATGTTAGCCGTGGAAGGTTTGCGCGTGGTTCCCGTAACGATACATCTTGCGATCCAAGACGTTGCTAGCGCACTCACAACGGCGTCCATTATTCATTGTGGCCGCGTCACAGCTGTAGCTTTAAGAACCGACTTCGGCATCGTGCAGCCGCGCCTGGCTGTAGCCGCGCTCAATCCACATGCCGGTGAAAAAGGCCGTATGGGCGGCGAAGAAACACGCATCATCGCGCCCGCTATCACGCAACTGCGGGCCGATGGCATTGATGTGACGGGCCCATCGCCTGCTGACACGTTATTCCATGCCGAGGCCCGCAAGCACTTTGACGCAGCCTTGTGCATGTATCACGATCAAGCGCTGATTCCGATCAAGACCATCGATTTCACTGGCGGAGTTAATGTGACCTTAGGATTGCCGTTTGTGCGCACATCGCCGGATCATGGGACGGCTTTTGATATTGCCGATAAAGGCATCGCCGATCCCTCCAGCCTTTTGGCTGCCCTCAAACTCGCCGGCGATATCGCGGCCAAGCGGGCGCGTCTCGCATGAGTGAAGCAGATACACTGCCGCCGTTGCGCGAGGTCCTCGCTCGTTACGGACTGATGGCCGACAAGTCCCTGGGGCAGCATTTTCTGCTCGACCTTAATTTGACGGGACGTATTGCGCGATCTGCCGGAAATCTCGAGAACGGAACGACCATTGAAATCGGGCCCGGCCCCGGCGGCCTCACGCGTGCCCTCTTGAGTGCCGGCGCCACTGTGATCGCAGTCGAAAAGGATCAACGTTGCCGTGCGATTTTGGCCGATATCGCCGCGGTCTACCCAGAGCGTTTAACGGTGATCGAAGCCGACGCCTTGACGGTGGACGCTGCAACGCTCGGCCCTGCGCCACGGCGCATCGTTGCTAACCTACCCTATAATATCGGCACGGAATTGCTTTTGCGTTGGCTGAAAAGTCCAAACGCATTTGAGTCTTTCACCCTTATGTTCCAGAGTGAAGTCGCAGCCCGCATTACAGCACCGCCCGATACCGGCGCTTACGGCCGCTTGAGCATCATGGCCCAATGGTTGTGCGAGTCCGAATTGTTGTTCCACATAAACCCACGCGCCTTTACGCCACCGCCGCAGGTTCAATCAACAGTCGTGCGCCTGACGCCGCGGGCAAATCCTATTCCGGCACGGCGTGAAACTTTGGAACGCGTAACCGCAGCAGCTTTTGGACAGCGTCGTAAAATGCTGCGCCAAAGCTTGCGCGCTGTAACGACCGACGGTGATGCTGAGGGCCTCTGCCGTGCGACCGGCATCAATCCTACCGCGCGAGCGGAGACACTTACGGTGGAGCAATTCTGTATGTTGGCAAATGCCGTGGACGGCAAAAAGGCCGGCTAGTTTTCGCCGCGCATGCCGTTGACGAAGCTGACCAGCCCAACCTGGCGGTCGCGGCGCAGGCGCTCAGCCGTGAGAATCGACTTCACCTGCTCGATGCTTTCGTCAACGTTCTGGTTGACGACGACGTAGTCATACTCTGGCCAATGGCTCATTTCATCGGAAGCGCGCGCCATGCGCCTACGCATGACTTCTTCAGTGTCTTGAGCGCGACCGCGCAAACGGCGCTCAAGCTCTTTGATCGATGGCGGCAGGATGAAGACGCTGACGAGATCGCCGCGCGCGCTGGCTTTCAATTGCTGCGTCCCCTGCCAATCGATATCGAACATGACATCGCGGCCGGCAGCTAGCTCCCGCTCCACGTGAGCGCGTGGTGTTCCGTAATAATTATCGAAGACCTTGGCGTGTTCGAGTAGTTCTTTGGCTGCGACCATGCGATGGTATTCGTCTTCTGAAACGAAATAGTAGTCTCTGGCCTCTTCTTCACCGGGCCGAGGCGCACGTGTGGTGACGGAGACGGACATGGCGAGATCGTCTTCGGCGCGCAAGATCGCGCGCGAGATCGTTGTCTTGCCGGCGCCCGAAGGCGACGACAGCACGAGCATAAGTCCGCGCCGCTGAACGCTGAGTTCGATCATCTAACCGTGCAACCCCTGCAAGGCACCCACTCTATTCTATATTCTGAATTTGCTCACGAAACTGATCAATGGTCGATTTCAGGGCCAGACCGATGCGTGTGAGGGCTACATCGGTCGACTTTGAGCATAGCGTATTAGCCTCACGATTGAATTCCTGAGACAAAAAGTCCAAACGGCGGCCACAGGGCTCGCCTTTGGCCAGAAGTTCGCGCGCTTGGGCGACGTGAGCGGACAAGCGGTCCAGTTCCTCGCGAATATCCGACTTCAGCGCTAAAAGAGCCGCTTCTTGTGCGAGCCGTTCCGGCGTTAAGGCCGGTATAGCGTCGGCGAGTTCCTGTACCTGCTGCAAAAGGCGCGCCTTCAAAGTCGCGGGCTGCGTTGCTGCCAGAACCCCAGCTTCAACGCACAGCTCAGCAATAGCTTCGAGATGGCCAACGACGACAGTCGCAAGGCGTGCGCCTTCTTGCCGGCGCGCGACCGCAAGGGCCGCAAGCGCGGTTTTCAAGCCAGCGAGGACCGCAATATCGCGTGTGGCAATCGTCGCCGCATCGAGAATCTCAGGCGCTTGACGCCCTTGCGCTAAAGCCATCAAGCCGTCGAAACGCGCAAGCTCAACAACGTTGCCGAAAATCTGCGTGCCGTATTGTGCGGTCTTGCGCTTTACCAGATCGATCAACGCATCGAGAACCGCTTCATCGACGCCGGTCCCGGCGCTCGTGGTATCTGTGGTGACAGTCAGCGTAAGATTGATCGACCCACGCGCGAAAGTTTCCGCTGCCAATTGGCGTGCTGCGAGTTCGAGAGAATCGAACCCGTGCGGCAGGCGAATGCGAACGTCGAGATTCTTGCTGTTGACGCTTTTGGCTTCCCACACCCACGCAAAGGCGGCTTTGCCTTCAAAGCGGCCTTCAGCGCGCGCGAAGCCGGTCATACTGGTGAGCGCAACGGCAGCCACAGCAATCGTCCCCATATCCTGTGATCCGTCCGTTATATCGGGCGGGCGGGGGATTTCATAGCGCGACGGGCCGAATCTCGGGTCGATTTAGCCCATAAAATCAGCAGGGTGTTGATTCGAGGGCTATAGGCCGCCATGCTGGCGCGCATGACCTCTCCCCAGACCTTTCGGCATATCCTGATCACCGGTGCGTCATCGGGCATCGGTGAAGCTCTAGCCGCAGCCTATGCCGTGCCTGGATCGACTTTAAGCCTTTCGGGACGCGATGGCGCGCGGCTAGACGCGGTAGCGGCATCTTGCCGCGCCCGCGGCGCCCAGGTTGATACGATAACACTCGATGTGACCGACCGGACCGCTATGGCGGCCTGGATCTCTGCGCGCCATAACGTACAGGCGCTAGACCTTGTCATCGCCAATGCCGGGGTCTCGGCCGGCCTGGACGAAAGCGGCGATGCGACGCGGCGCATTTTCGCCATCAATCTTGATGGCGTTGTGAACACAGTGATGCCGGCGCTGGAGATTTTCCGCTCGCAACGGCACGGGTCAATCGCATTGATCAGCTCGCTCGCATCGTTTCGCGGTATCGGCAGCGCGCCGGCCTATTGCGCGTCTAAAGCCGCCGTACGCGTGTGGGGTGAAGGCTTGAGGAGCGCACTCGCACCCGAAGGCGTCGACGTAAGCGTTGTTTGCCCAGGGTTCGTCGTCAGCCGCATGACGGACGTCCACAAGTTCTATATGCCTTTTCTCATGAGCGCGGAAAAAGCCGCCGGCATTATTCAAAGCGGCATTGCCGCCAATCGTGGGCGTATTGCTTTTCCGTGGCCAATGATGGCCGCGATCTGGATGTTGGCCGCAATGCCCGACGCATTTGCCGGCGCACTCGCACGCATACTTCCAAAAAAAGATTAGATCGTGGGCGTTTTGTTCGGGTGATGCTTTTCCTGACGGTAGCGCATCCACAAATTGAGCCCTTCCACCACAATCGAGAAGGCGATGGCGAAATAGAGATGGCCGCGCGGGATATGGAAATGTCCGGCATCGGCGACTAGCGCTGCACCGACGAGTACTAAGAACGCCAGCGCCAGCATTTTGACGGTCGGATGTTTATTGATGAAACCCGAGACCGCGCCGGCCGCGAACATCATCACCAGAATTGCGATCACGATGGCGCCGATCATGACCGGGCGATTGTTGGTCATGCCGACGGCCGTGATGATGGAATCCAACGAGAACACCAGATCGAGAGCCATGATTTGAGCAATGACCGCGGCAAAGGAGGCTGGCGGTTTTGCCTCATGCGAACCCGCACCTTCGACGGTTTCGTAAATTTCGCTGACACCTTTGTAAAGCAGATAGAGTCCACCGAGACCAAGAACAAGATCACGCCAGCTGAGTTCGAAAGACGCGATCGTCACAAGCGGCGTGGTCAGCGCCGCAATCCATGTCAGCATCAACAACAAGCCGACGCGTAAGAACAGCGCGAGAGATAAGCCGAGGCGGCGCGCGGATTCTTGGCGGTTCTTCGCAAGGCGATTTGAAACAAGCGCCAGAAAAACCAGATTGTCGATGCCGAGCACAATCTCAAGGACCGTGAGGGTCAGCAGCGCGGCCCAAGTCTGGGGATCGGTGAGATATTCAATCATAACGGCTCCAGCATCCTCAGCTCTCTCGCTAGCTTACAGGAGATATGCCGCGCGCATAAATATCAATGCGCGTTATTTTGCCGCTGAATTTGACGCCAGTGCGCCACGTTACGATTGTGCTCTTCCAAGGTCGCGGCAAAGGCGTGACCGCCGGTGCCATCCGCAACAAAATAGAGTGCCTGTGTGGCCGCTGGATTGAGTACCGCCGTGAGCGCCGCGCGACCTGGGTTACAAATCGGCGATGGCGGCAGTCCGGGAATGACATAAGTGTTGAAGGGCGTAGGCAACTCGAGATCCACAGTCGTCAACCCACGATCGCGTTCGCCAATCCGTGCGAGACCGTAAATCACCGTCGGGTCCGACTGCAGCTTCATGCCGCGACGTAGGCGGTTGATAAAGACTGCCGCCACACGCGCACGCTCGTCGGTTTTGCCGGTTTCTTTCTCAACAATAGAGGCCAGAATCATCGCCTCTTCCGGCGAGTTTAGCGGCAGATCGGCGGCACGGGTTTCCCATAATTCCTTGAGCGTGGCCTCACGCGCCGTACGCATCCGCGCGATGATATCGTCGCGCCGATCGCCCCATTCGTAGCGATAGGTCTCCGGGAGAAGATCGCCATCGGCGGCCTTCACGGTAACTGTGCCAATGAGACCGTCAGCGGCATCGAGAATGCTGATGGCATCGGCGGTCACCAAGCCTTCGGGAATTGTAACAAAACGCGGGACCACATCGTGACGGGCGATTTTATCGAGCGCGCCCATCACACTGACGCCGGGCTCGAAATGATATTCGCCGGGCTTGAGGCCGTGATCTTTGGCTGCATACCGCGCGGCAAGTGTGGGGAGCCACGACTGTGTCACGACGCCGGCAGCAGCCAATTGGCGGCCAATAGCTGACACACCTGTACCGGGCGCGATGATGACGGTGACGGGCGTCTGTAACGGGCCGGGAGCCGCAATCGTTTCTACGAACCAAATATAAGCTGCGCCCGCGCCGGCCGCGACCAGCACGAGGGTCAGAACGAAAGCGGTGAGAAGGCGCCCCAGCTTCATGAGTTTAGAGGCGCGTCATGGGTGAGATCGCTGCTGCTTTGATTACGGCGCCGGACCAATGACAAGCGATGCGTTCGTCCCGCCGAAGCCGAAGGAGTTCGACAAGGCGTAACGGATTTCCCGCTGCTTGGCCTTGTGCGGCACCAGATCGATGTCACAGCCTTCAGACGGATCATCGAGATTCAAAGTCGGCGGCGCAACTTGATCGCGCAAGGCCAACATCGAGTAAATCGCTTCCACCGCACCGGCAGCGCCAAGCAAGTGACCAATGGCCGACTTGGTCGACGACATCGAAAGTTTGTAGGCGTGATCGCCGAAGATGCGCTTTACAGCCGTGAGTTCGATCTCATCGCCCTTTGGTGTCGAGGTTCCATGGGCGTTCACGTAATCGATCTGGTCGACGTTAAGGCCCGCATCGCGCAAGGCGCCGCGCATCGCACGGAAACCGCCCGAGCCGTCTTCCGCAGGGGCGGTCAAATGGTACGCGTCGCCGGCCAGGCCGTAGCCCAGAATTTCGGCGTAGATCTTGGCGCCGCGCGCACGCGCATGTTCCAAGGTTTCAAGCACAACAACCCCAGAGCCCTCGCCCATGACAAAGCCGTCGCGGCCCTTGTCCCACGGGCGTGAGGCGCGCTCGGGCGTATCGTTGTAGCTGGTAGACAAGGCTTTCATGGCGGCAAAGCCTGCGATGCCCAGACGGCAGAGTGCGGATTCCGCACCACCCGCGACCATCACATCGGCCTCGCCGTATTTGATGAGACGCGCAGCATCACCGATCGCATGGGCGCCGGTCGCGCAAGCCGTTACCGCAGAATGATTGGGGCCTTTGAAGCCGTGACGGATGGAAACTTGGCCAGACGCTAGATTGATCAAGCTCGCCGGAATAAAGAACGGCGAAACACGGCGGGGGCCTTGAGCTTCCAGTGTTTTCGAGGTGTCGTCGATGGTGGCAAGACCGCCGATGCCTGAGCCGATCATCACACCGGTGCGTTCGCGAGCCTCGTCGGTGGGCGGCACCCAGCCGGAGTCTTTGATCGCTTCTTCGGCCGCAGCCATCGCATAGACGATGAAGTCGTCCATGCGCCGGCGATCCTTCGGCGTCACGATGGTATCGGCGACAAATTTATAGGGATGATTTTCGCCCAGCGGCACTTCACCGCCGAGGCGGCACGGCAAATCTGCCGCCGGAAAGCGGGTGATGTTGCCGATGCCGGATTTACCGGCGATCAGCGATTCCCAGTTGCCTGCGACGCCCGTACCGAGGGGAGTCGTCATGCCAATACCGGTAACAACGATACGCTTAGGTTCGAAGGCCATGATGCACTAAATCCTGGTGAACCGAATTAAACAACTCGCCAGAGCCAATGGAGCGATGGTGTTCCAGAAACGGCGATGGGACCTGGTGTGTCCCAAGGCCCCATGCACTCAACCGGTTCTTATCCGTCGGGCGCTTGCCCAAGCGAACATTCCCGCGGAACTATTTGCTGGCGTTCGCCTGGATGAAGGCGATGGCATCCTTCACGGTCAGGATCTTTTCCGCCGCATCATCCGGGATTTCGACGCTGAACTCTTCCTCGAAGGCCATGACCAGCTCGACCGTATCCAAGCTATCGGCACCCAAGTCGTCAATGAAGCTTGCATTGTCGGTCACCTTGGACTCTTCAACGCCCAGATGCTCGACGACAATTTTTTTCACGCGGTCAGCAACGTCACTCATTCGTATTTCCTCAGGGTGTTATTTTTTAAGTGAGTAGGTTTTAGCGGGCTCAAGATATAGCAGCCGTCTAGATCGCCCGGCTATCCCCCTACGGATGGAGGGTTGAGTAGCATATTACATTTTTCTTGGCTAGGGTCACCCGGTGGCCGCCCGAATCACAGGCTGATCGGGTTAAATCATTGCCATACCGCCATTTACGTGCAGCGTCTGGCCCGTCACATAGGCCGCCTCGGTGCTGGCAAGATAGACAACCCCTGCCGCCACTTCGGACCCTTCGCCCATGCGGCCTGCCGGAATACCGCCGAGAATGCGCGCCTTTTGATCTTCATTCAACTTCTCGGTCATGGCGCTGGCAATAAAGCCTGGGGCCAGGGCGTTCACTGTAATGCCGCGGCTGCCGACTTCCTGCGCCAGCGACTTGGTGAGACCAATCAGCCCCGCCTTTGATGCGACATAGTTGGCCTGGCCCGGGTTGCCGGTGACGCCGACGACGGACGAGACATTGATGATCCGGCCATGCCGTCTTTTCATCATGCCTTTGACAGCGGCGCGCGACAGCTTGAAGGCGACGCCGAGATTGATGTCCATCACATCCCAGAAGTCCTGATCCTTCATACGCAGGATCAATCCGTCCCGCGTGATGCCGGCATTGTTCACCAGAATATCGACATGGCCCATTGCGGCTTCGGCATCGGCAAAGAGTTTTTCTACAACCCCAGCGCCGTCGGCAAAGTTAGCGACGAGAACATGCGCACGGTCTTTAAGCTCGCCGGCCAAGGCTTCTAACGCGTCGCGGCGCGAGCCGTGCAATCCGACGACAGCGCCCTGCGCATGCAGGCTGCGCGCGATGGCCGAGCCAAGACCGCCACTGGCACCGGTTACGAGTGCGGTTTTACCGGAAAGATCGAACATCCACGTTCTCCGAAAGAATTTAGCTGCGCTTAAGGAAGTCTTCGATGTCTTGAGGCGCTTGCAGGCTAATGCCTGTCAGCTCGCCGTCGATGCGCTTGGTCAAGCCCGTGAGCACCTTACCCGCGCCCAGTTCGATCAGGGTATCGACACCAGCCTCTTTCATGACGTGCACACTTTCGCGCCAGCGCACCATGCCCGTGACTTGCTCCACCAACAAACGGCGGATTTCGTCGGGATCGATCACTGTCGCCGCGGTGACGTTGGCGATGACTGGAACGGCGGGCGATTTGATAGTCGTGTTTGCAAGAGCTTCGGCCATCACATCGGCGGCGGGCTTCATCAAAGGACAATGGAACGGTGCGCTGACCGGCAGCATCAGCGCGCGCTTAGCGCCTTTGGCCTTGGCCAATTCGATGGCGCGCTCGACGGCGGCACGATGGCCGGAGACCACAACTTGGCCCGGCGCATTGTCGTTGGCCGTGGCGCAGATTTCGCCGTTGCCGGAAGCTGCGCTGGCAACTTCCTGGGCTTGGTCGACATCAAGACCCAGCAAGGCCGCCATGGCGCCTTCGCCCACCGGCACAGCCTTCTGCATGGCGAGGCCACGTGTTTTGAGCAATCGCGCGGCGTCGGAGACGGTAAGTGAGCCTGCGGCGGCCAGCGCCGAGTACTCGCCGAGGGAGTGGCCGGCGACATAGCGGGCGGTGTTGCGGATCGAGATGTTGCCCTGCTTCTCCAGGACCTTCACGACTGCCATGCTAACCGCCATAAGGGCGGGCTGGGCGTTTTCGGTCAGGACCAGGGTATCGGCCGGCCCTTCGAACATCAGCTGGGAGAGCTTCTGTTTCAGGGCTTCATCGACTTCGCCGAAGATTTCACGCGCTTCCGTAAAAGCTGCGGCCAGTTCTTTGCCCATGCCAACGGCTTGGGAACCTTGACCCGGAAATACATAGGCCCAACTCATGGCGACTCCTCGAAAGCTTTAAGAACGTTAGGGCAGGCAGACCTGACGGAACCGCCCGCCACTGTCAAGGAAAGCTGCGGGCTTATACACTAAATCATTGATTTAACTATATAAAAATACAGGCGACGCGGTGAGCCGAGAAGTTTCCAGGCCAATTCGGCTCAAAAAGGCGGAATACCT
>CAITZE010000066.1 GCA_903896775.1 uncultured bacterium | reverse complement strand
TCTGCCCGACCATGAAAGTTTTTTCCGCTTTTTCGGCATGGGCACCGATACCTCCAACATCGCGCTGTTTGACGATTGCCTGGCAGACAAGCTCGACCCGCACACCCGCGCTTATTGGCAAAAGAAGATCGGGCCGCGCCGCCGCATCGAGATGTTTGCGCGCGGGCTTTATCATCATGGGCTGCTGGGCCACTTTATCGGCCTGCTGCATATCGTGGCGCGGCTGCATGGCAAGAAATTGAACGGCCTGCTGGATGCCAAAAACCCCCGCGAACAGCGGCTTGCTTTCGACACGCTGATCGCGCCCCTGTTCGAATCCAAGGCGGTGAAATTCATTACCAAATCGCCTTTGTCGCTTTACGCACTGGGCATTCCGCCCGCCCAATATGACGCGCTGGTTTCTTCCAGCAATGGCGACGCCATCCATGTGCTGCGCGAACGGGTGGAGCGGCTGGCCTGTGATTTTCCGATGCGCGACAATTATTTCGCCTGGCAAGCATTTGGCCGTTCTTACGACCTGGATCACCGTGAGGCGGTGCCGGCCTATCTGCGGCGCGAAAATTACGACACGCTGAAGGCCCGGCTTAGCCGGGTCAGCGTGCATCATGATTCGCTGGTGGATTATCTGAAGCGCCAGCCGGCGCAGTCGTTACACCGCTTTGTCCTGCTCGACTCGCAGGACTGGATGAGCGCCGATCAGCTGGCCGCCCTGTGGGCCGAAATCGATCGCACCGCCGATTCGCGCGACGCCAAAGTGATTTTCCGCACCGCCGGGCCGGATTCGCCGCTGGGCGAGAAACTGCCCCCCGATCTGCTGGCGCCCTGGCTCTACCATGAGTGGCAGAGCCGGGTGCTGCATGCCCAGGACCGCTCCTCCATCTATGGTGGCTTTCATGTCTATACCCGCCGCCCCCTCTGCTGAGGCCGGCCATTTCGGCCGCATGGACAAGATCTATCGGCGGCAGCGATATATATATGATTTCACAAGGAAATATTACCTTGTGGGGCGCGATTCCCTGATCAAAAATCTGGCCCAGGAGCCGGGCGCCAGGCTGGTGGAAATAGGCTGCGGCACGGGCCGTAACCTCATCGCCATCGCCCGGACTTACCCCCACGCCCGGTTGTATGGCCTGGATGCCTCGGCCCAGATGCTGGAGACGGCCCAGGCGCAGCTGGCGCGGGCCGGGCTGGCCGGACGGGTAACCTTGGTCCATGGCCTGGCGGAAGACCTTCGCCCGTCCGCGTTCGGCGAAGACCGTTTCGACCACGCCCTCTTCTCCTACAGCCTGTCGATGATCCCCGATTGGCGGCAGGCGCTTGTTGCATCTGCGAACGCGCTATCCGCCAAAGGCCGTATTCATATTGTGGATTTCGGAGACCTGCAGACCCTGCCCGGCAAGAGCCTGCTGCGGGCCTGGCTGGCGTTATTTCACGTCACACCGCGCACCGAACTACTGAAAAGCCTGGAAGCGCTGTCAGCAGAGGGGTTTAGACTGTTTCCTGGGCGTTATGCTTTCCAGTTTTCGGCGGCCAAAGGTAAAATGGGATCATTACCATGTGGCCCCACCGACACAGGGCGGGACTAAATCCTTGCCGAGGGTCAACCAATTCGTTCCAATGGTGCAGTTGCGATGGAGACTTTTTCGGTCTTCGTAGTTATAAAGGCGTCTATTCATTCTGACGAAATTTGGCAGGGTCTTCCTGCCCGTCGGTCATTTGAGAGGGTTAAAATGAAAATTCGTATGATCGCC
>CAITZE010000065.1 GCA_903896775.1 uncultured bacterium | reverse complement strand
GGCGCGCGATCTGCGCGTCAGCTGTCACTGCAGGTGACATCGCGTGGTCTGCGCCGTCATCGATGAGCCACCACGAATAAGCCTGGGCACCAAGTCTCACTGCAGAATTCGGCCAAAATTTACGCAGCTCTCCGATCGCGTTCATTTGTCCGGTTGGCTCCGGAATCATTCAGGGGCACTACCGTTTAGCGTCGGCTTAACCAGTACATTTTCTAGCAGTCGAGCCAGGTGTCCGGCCGTGCGGTTAGCAACATCCAGCATGGGAGTGATTGCAACATGCGCGTACCGCTGGGTGGTGATGGCGCGCCGGTGCCCGAGCACATGGCCTACGAGGTACAGACTCTCACCATTGGCTACGGCCAGGGAGGCGAAGGAATGGCGCAGGTCGTGAATCCGTACATCCTCCAGTCCCGCATCACGACGCAACTTTTGCCACGGCTTTTGTATGCCGGTGAACCAGGTACCCTTGCGTTTCCCCGGAAACGCGAAAGGACTTGCCCCGGAATGGTCGTGCTGCACCTTCCGCAGGACCTCAAGGGCCGGGCCGGGAAGGGTCAGGGTTCTTGCACCCGTCTTGCTGTCCGGTAGCCGGGCAAAGCCCGCTTCCCAGTTAATGAACCGCCAATGGAGGGTGAGGATCTCGCTCAGCCGCGCACCGGTGTAGATGAGCAGCCGCAGGACACAGATCGCCCGCCAGTCTTCATCCGGACGGTTCTGAGCCGCTTCCAGCACGGCTCCCAGTCGGGAGAGCTCTTCCGCGGACAGGTAACGCTCACGGGAGACCTCGCGATATCGGGTCAGGCCCCGGCAAGGGTTGGTGCCCGGAGGGGTGGCACCCCATTTCTCAGCCATGGTGAAGATATGGGAGATCAGCGCGAGGCAGCGGTTGGCATTGGCGGGCTGGCTGCGCCTGCCCGCATGAAAGCTTGACACCTGATCGCGCGTGACGGCTGCCAGTGGAAATCTGCCCAGCGCCGGCAGTATATGCAGATCCAGATTGCGGCGATCCTCGGCCAGCGAGCTTGGCTTCTTGTGAGCCGCAGCATACCGGTCCATGTAAATGGCACTGAAAGACCCAAAGCTAACCTGGCTGCCCGCTTCTGACCTGGTGGCTGGCGGTGCCCCGGCAAGACGCCGGGCCTCGTCGCGTGCGCTGACGGGTGTCCATGGCGCGCCATGGCGCCCAATCGTCACAAACCGTTGGCGGCGGCCATCCCGGCATTTGAATACATAGACGGCCGCTTTGCGCTGGCGGCGGACGCCGAACCCCTTCACCACATCGTCCCAAAGCGTCTCGCCAGCCCTCAGGCTGTCGACGGAATGGACGGTAATTTTGCCAGTTGTCAATTTAGCTACCAGACGCAGTGGGGAGATAACTCAAGGAAAAGTGCCTTATGCCGGCATAATATTCCATTCTGTCATAGATTGCCAGACAAATAGTTTGAGGTAATATGACGTCGGGAGGACTTTTTGAAACTGCAATTGCTCTACTTGGAAAGTGGCGCGGCCTTATATGCCGGCTACGGCTTTGAACATCCCCTGATTCACTGGGACGGGACCGCGTGGCAGTACTGTGAGGCAGCCGGTGCCAAAAAAGAGGAGTGGGCCGTCGGTCTGAGCATTTGCGAAACCGAGCGCTGTTTCCCGAATTCCACCACGGCCCGCCGGCCCCAAGG
>CAITZE010000064.1 GCA_903896775.1 uncultured bacterium | reverse complement strand
TTCACCAGGCAATCGCCGAAAGCATAAGCATAGACATAAAACGGCACGTGCAGGAAATGACTGATATAGGACCAGTAGTATTTGTACTCGTCGTCGAAATGAAACGCCGGGCCCAAGCTTTCTTTCTGCACATTGATCCAGATATCGCAAATCTGTTCCTGCGATAGTTCGCCGGCCTTTCGGGCGTCGTGAATTTGGCGTTCGAAATCATGGAACGCGATCTGGCGGACGACTGTGTTCAGCATGTCTTCGACCTTGCCGGCTAACAAAGCGCGGCGCTGCGCCGGATCTTTTTCTTCGGCCAGCAATGCGCGGAAGGTGAGCATCTCACCGAAGACCGAGGCGGTTTCGGCCAGCGTCAACGGTGTGCCCGCAATCAAATTACCTTGCGGCGCGGCCAGCACCTGATGCACGCCATGCCCCAATTCGTGGGCTAAGGTTTGCACATCGCGCGGGCTGCCAAGGTAGTTGAGCAAAATATAAGGGTGCGCAGATGGCACCGTGCCATGCGAAAACGCACCCGACGACTTGCCGGGGCGGGCCGGAGCATCAATCCAGTTTTTTGCGAAGAAGTCATCAACGATGGCCGCGAGCTTCGGCGAGAAACCATTGTAAGCCCCGCGTACGGTTTTCTGTGCTTCGGCCCAGGGAATGTCGCGGTGATGAGCTGTCGGCAGCGGCGCATTGCGATCCCAATACTCCAGCTTTTCTTTACCGAGCCACTTGGCCTTTAGGGCGTAATAGCGGTGCGCCGTGTCCGCATAAGCGCTCTTGGCAGCCGAGACCAACGCATCGACCACTTCGTCTTCGACGAGGTTCGCGAGGTTACGCGACGATACGGGGCGCGCGAATTTGCGCCATTCGTCCTCAACTGCCTTGTCCTTGGCGAGTGTATTGGTGATCAGCGTGAACAGCGTGCTCTGCCCTCGCAGCGCCGCACCGATAGCCTTAGCCGCGACCTTGCGCCGCTCTGGATTTGGATCGGAGAGACGGTTAAGGGCTGCGGTGAGAGTGAACTCTTCGTTGTCGACTGTGCAGCGCATAGAAGCAAGGGTCTCATCAAACAAGCGCACCCACGCCGTGCGGCCGGTGGTGGATTTGTCGAGGAACAAGCGCTCCAGATCGTCGCTCAGCTCATGTTCCCGCATCACCCTGAGATCGCGCACCCAAGGCGCATAATGGGCTGCGGTGGGATGTTTCATCTTCACTGCCAAATCGGCGTCTTCGAGGCGGTTGATCTCGAGCGTGAAGAACAACAGCTTCCCGTTCAGTACCGTGAGACGTTCGACGGTGTCCTGATAAAAACGGCCGCGCTCAGGGCTTGAGACATCGCCCGACTGATAGAGTTGCGCGTAGCTGGCGATCTTGCCGAGGATTTCGCTGATCGCCTCGTACTCGGCAATGGCCGCTCCGAAAGCCGCGCCGGGCATTCCTGCAATCTTGCCACGGTGTTTTTCAAAATCGATTGCGCGCGCCTCGCCCGTCGCGAAGTCGCGCACGAGGTCGTCGCCATTTGGCGCACTATAAAGGTCACCCAAATTCCATTCTGGCAAAGGTCCCAGATTCTGCGCCCCACCCAAGGGCTCGTCTTTTCGCAGCGGTGAAAATGTATGTGTCACATTTAAGAAATGAATCATTGGGGTGCGCCTCCTGATAGGCCCATATAGGCGGGAACTCTAACCTCCGCCAATATCAAATCCAGAAAAGGCGGCCCGCACGCCTAGCTTACTGCTGGACAGGACGCGATATAACCCTGAAGAATATCGTTGAGCTTGGATATGCCCGCATCAGGGAGGCGCGGCGTGGCAAACAGCGCGCATGCCATCAATACCGCAACCGTAACGAGCCTACCGGGGATGTTTTTCGCCCAGGCCAAGCGATTGGGCGAGCGCCCATTCCTGTGGGTAAAGGTGGACGGCGTCTACCGTCCCCATACCTGGAATGCTATCGCCGAACGGATCACCGCTGCTGCCCACGGCTTGAAAGCTGCCGGCGTGAAAACCGGCGACCGCGTGATGCTGGTGTCGGAAAACCGCCCCGAATGGTTGATCGCCGATCTTGCCATTATGAGCATCGGAGCGATTGCGGTCCCGGCCTATACCACTAACACCACTGTTAACCACCTGCACATTATCAACGACTCAGGGTGCAAGGTTGTCATCATCTCGACGCCGCAACTGGCGCGTCCCGTTATTGCCGCTGCCGCCGAATCTGACCGAAAACTTCTGCTGTACGTCATGGACGAGCCGGAAAAGGCGATGCGTTCGGACGCTACAAATCAAGCCTGGGAAATCCGTGCATGGTCCGATCTGTTAGCGGATGGCTCCAATCAAGCATCGCCACCGCCGGATATTGTTACGCTCAAACGCGATGACGTTTGCTGCCTGATCTATACTTCAGGTACCGGGGGCTTGCCGCGCGGTGTGATGCAGACCCATGGCAATATCCTGTGTAATTGCATGGGCGCGTTGGAGGTCCTGCGGCCGCTGGGCGTCGGCGAGGAAGTGTTCCTTTCCTTCCTGCCGCTTTCGCACTCCTACGAACACTCGGGCGGCCAGTTCTTCCCCATCTCGCTTGGTGCACAAATTTATTACGCCGAACGCGTTGAAACGCTGACTACCAATCTCAGCGAAGCGCGCCCGACGCTCATGACCGCCGTGCCACGGCTTTACGAAAGTATGCGGGCACGCATTTTACAGGGCCTGAAGACGCAATCGGCGGTTAAGCGAAACCTGTTCCAACTGGCGCTGGAGCTAGGCCAAAAGCGTTATGAAACACCCGAGGCTATGACCCTATGGGACAAAACGCGCGATAAGGTTTGCGATGCGCTCGTACGCGCGAAGGTCACTAAACGTTTTGGCGGGCGTCTGAAGGCCATGATCTCGGGCGGCGCGCCGCTCAATTACGATGTCGGTGTTTTCTTTGTCGCGCTCGGGGTAAGGCTGCTGCAGGGCTACGGACAAACCGAAGCCGGCCCGGTTATCAGTGCTAATCTTGCGACAAAGATCAAACTCAAGACTGTCGGCCCGCCGATGAAAGGCGTCGATGTGAGGATTGCCGACGACGGCGAGATTCTGGTACGTGGCGAACTTGTGATGAAGGGTTACTGGAACGACCCCGACGGCACAATCGCGACAATCGATTCAGACGGCTGGCTGCATACCGGAGACATCGGGCGCCTCGATGAAGACAACTACATCGAGATCACGGATCGCAAGAAAGACATTATCGTCAATTCGGGTGGCGATAACGTTTCGCCCCAACGCATTCAAGGCATTCTGTGTCTGGAGGAAGCCATCGGCCAAGCCATGGCTTACGGCGACAAACGGCCTTACATCACGGCACTGATCGTGCCCGATGCTGACTTCGCTAGTGCGTGGGCAAAACAGCATAATGTCGCGGACGACCTTGCCGTACTCGCAAACAACGGCGACTTCAAAGCGGCCATCGGGAAGGCC
>CAITZE010000063.1 GCA_903896775.1 uncultured bacterium | reverse complement strand
TCCATGAACTCGTCGGTGATGTTGAGGCCGTGATGCAGGTTCAAGCTTTTGCGGTTGAAGTCGCCCGATGGCTTGCGGATTTCGAGGAACTCTTCAATTTCCGGATGATGCACATCGAGATAGACCGCCGCCGAGCCACGGCGCAGCGAACCTTGAGAGATCGCGAGCGTGAGGGAGTCCATCACGCGCACGAACGGAATGATGCCCGAGGTGTGGCCACAGTTGCGCACGCGCTCACCGATGGAGCGCACTTTGCCCCAATAAGTGCCGATGCCGCCGCCGTTGGAGGCCAGCCAGACGTTTTCGGTCCAGGTGCCGACGATACCGTCGAGGTCGTCGTTGACGGCGTTGAGGAAGCACGAGATCGGCAGGCCGCGTTCGGCGCCGCCGTTGGAAAGCACAGGCGTCGCCGGCATGAACCATAGCCGCGACATGTAGTCATAGATGCGCTGAGCGTGTTCGACGTCGTCGCTGTAGACCTTGGCGACGCGGGCGAACATGTCCTGATAGGATTCGCCAGGCAGCAGATAGCGGTCTTCCAGCGTGGCTTTGCCGAAGTCCGTCAACAGAGCGTCGCGGCTGCGATCGATGCTAATCGACGGCACAACCTCGAGGGCGGCCGGATCGCGCGCTGGCTGGGTTTTCGGTGCTGGCGTGGGGTGCGATGTAGTAAGTGGGACTGCAACCGCGGCGTTAGCGTCTAGTGCGTAATTCATTTAACCCTCTTCCCCTCTAACAACCAAAATCCCCCGCGACAGCCAGCTCGGGGACGTTCGATAGGGTGAATCGGGCTCTGTCCGAGGGACGCCAACCCTTAAATATCAAGGAGTTAGCTTCACTTGAGTTGCGGCGGGTATAGTTCGCCGCGGCCTTTTTTCTGATTGCTATCGGTCGCAGTTAAACCTGCGTACCTCTCCAACCCCTCGTTCCGTCTTCGCCCTAGATTGTGTAGATCCGGACGACCGCGCTACGAGATATGGTGTTCCCATGTGACCAGACGGTCAACAATTATACCTGACGCAGATACCTATTTTCACAACATTTAGCGCTTGACGACGAAAGGGAAACTATATCTAGCGTTTCTTAGAGCGATAGGTGAGTAAATATGCCTAGAATATTGAATCATCATGAAAAAATCCGCATGACCATCGCGTTACAGTGGGGCAGCCCAAAAAGCGTCCTGGTTGAAAAGCCCAGGGTTTCCGCCATTTGATAACCATGCAGCCTAAGCAGCGCTGCATTGCGGAAAACACCTTTGTAGTGCACGCCGCCTTCCCGCATATGGGCGGCCGCACCGCGCCTCCCTGTTTGGCCTCCGCGTTCCCTTCGCGTGGCCATACCGTTGGATGCGCCTCAAAGAACGGGCCAAAAAATGGGCCAAAACGGGAAAGATGACGCCATGCTGAACCTCACAGACGACCAACGCGGGTTATTGGATTATTTGGCGGAGCAGGTCCGCGAACTGGTCGCGCACGCGCGCAAATCCGTCGGCGACACCGCCTCGGCGCTGATGGCTGAAGCTGAAGAGCTGACAGCGATTCGCGTCGGTATCGTCAACCGCACGCGCGTCGCCGAGCCGGCGCTGCAGATGCAGCTGCCGTTGGAATTGAAAGACGCCGCGTAAAAAATAAAAGCACAGAAACTTACCTAGAAACCCGGCCTAACCCGCCGGGTTTTTTATTGCCTACGCATTTGGCGCTACGACCAGGGCGTGAAACTTCGGCGAAATTAAGGAAGATTCACGAATCGTTAACGGCTGCTCGCCATGATGCCTTCAGTGAATTTGCGAAGGTTCTAGGGAGCGCCCACATGCACCGGACAGAACGGTCCGCCGCTCGGATAAACCCAAAGCTTGGGCTTGCTCCGATCACCGGCCTTCATTCCGCAGACGGCGAACTTGAAGACCTCAAGCTTGAAGATTTGGCACTGGCTTACGGCCCGCATATGCCGGCAGCCCATGTTTTGTTTTCCGTATCCGATGAGTTGAGCATTGCGCAGCGGCGCGCCCTTAAATCGGAGCACTAGAGTTTAACGCTGGGGATTATCTCTCCCTCCCCACCCCACTACCCCAGCAAACTTAGCGGCGGACCTATAGGGTCCGCCGTTTTTCTTTTGCGCGCTGTGGTAAAAGTTCCGATGCTTTATTTTGCCTACGGCGCCAATCTGAATTTGCGCGGCATGAAACGCCGCTGCCCCAAAGCGAAGCCGCTGAGCCCGGCAACGCTTACCGGTTATCGGCTTGAGTTTCGCATTTACGCCACTGTCGTGCCGGACTCCAATTCAAAAGTTTTGGGGGCGCTTTACGATCTCACGGCGGCATGCTTGCGTGCGCTCGATGAATACGAGGGGCCCGAATACGATAAAATCGATGTGACGGTGGAGACACCCGAAGGACAACAGCAAGCGACGGCTTACATTCTGAAAGCCGGCGAGCGTGCGCCGCCTTCAGTCGCGTATTACGGCGATATCGCGCGCGGGTATACAGATTGGAAACTGGACACTGCATCCTTGCGCAAAGCTCGCCTTGCGACCTTGCATCCCGAAAAACCTAAACCGGTAAAGCCTTCGCGACGCGCCGGCGGAGCAGGAGAGCTGTGAAACAACTCATGGCGGATCCTCTCGCCGTGGCCGCCGCCAAGGACGCAACGTCAGCGCCGATCGTGACGTAGATACGCGCGCCGATTTTCAGGATCGGCAAATAGATCGCGAGGTTCACGATTGTTTCAAT
>CAITZE010000062.1 GCA_903896775.1 uncultured bacterium | reverse complement strand
TGATACATGGTGACGAGGGGTTCGAGCGTGCGATGGATCGCGGTTTTAGCGACTGCAGGCTTGCTGATAAGCGTAGGGAACGCTTCGGCCGCGGGCCCCGCCGTATCGAACGCGCCAAGCGTAAAGCAGGGCGACAAAGCCACAACGGAAAAAGCCTCCGACAGTGCGAACTTGGCCTCTCACCGCGCCGTCTACGACATGTCGCTGAGCAAAATCAGCGCAACCGATGGCGTCCGCGCGGCCTCCGGTAAAATGACTTACACGCTCACCGACCGCTGCGAAGGCTATACGATAGAAACGGACCTGTCGTTGAACTTGGCTTTTGCCAACGGCAACGACAATCAGGTCGAACAGCGTTATGCCGCTTGGGAAGCCAAAGACGGCCGCTCATCGACTTTCCGCTTCCAGGTGGTGGAGAACGGCAAGGTCACGAAAGCTTACCACGGCGATATTCATTTCAAGGACGACGGCACCGGCACTGCGACCTACGACGATGGTGAAGCAACGACGTTTGATTTGCCGCGCGGAACGTTGTTGTCGACGGCCCACACGCTGATGCTGCTGAAAAGCGCTGCAGCGCACGAGAAGTTTGTGAGCCGTATGGTGATCGACGGCTCCTTCGATCAGGGCCCGTTATGGGTCACGGCCACCATCGCGCCACCTCACGAAGGCGGCGTATTGCCGGTAAAGGGTGGGGCCGGAAATATCACCCAGGGCCAGTACTGGCCTATCGGTATGGCTTTTTTCCGCGCATCGTCAAATCAGACGATGCCCGAATACGAGATTACGCAAAATCTGCTGGGGACCGGAATCACGCGTTCGATGTTGCAGGACTTCGGGGGCTTTTCGCTGGCCTTTACGCCGGTTCGCGTGGAGGCAGTGACAGCACCGCCCTGCTAAAGGGCCTAAGGGAGGCGCATGGGGAGGATATCTCGACGTGGGCCCATTGTGGCTACCGTGTTACTGGCGGTTTCTTGCGCACGGCCGGTCTCGGCTGCAGAGCTAGCTTCAAAGCCTGACCTTGTCCCCTACGAAGCCGTCTACGATATCCGACTTGTGCATGCCAGTTCTTCAGGCGGGCCACGCGCGGCCAACGGCGTCTTTGAATCGCGTTTCAGCGAAACCTGCGAGGGCTGGGAGACAAAGACTCATACCGTGATGAGCCTCGCGTTCAGCACTGGGCAGAGTTTTACCAATGAAAGCTTTTTCTCATCCTTGGAAGCCAAGAACGGCCGAGATTACAGCTTTGCCTCACGCACGCTGAAAAACGGCAAAACAGTCCAAGCCTACAAAGGGTCTGCGATCCGCAGCAGAAGGGGTGGCCGTGCAAAGTACGAAGGGCCGTCGCCTGACGGAAAAAAGACGGGGCGGACGAAGTCTGTGCAACTGCCTGCAGGAACTCTGTTTCCCGTCGCCGATTTTCTGGCGTTGGTAGATGCGGCACAGAAAGGCGGCCCGTTGTTCCGTCGTGTTGTCTTTAGCGGCACAACCCCGCTTGGGCCCCGCATCATATCTACAGCTGTCGGCGCGCCGATGCCTGCGGAGCCCCAGGGCGAGGTGGAGAATATAGACGTAGGCCTTTTAGATATGCCGGCTTGGCGTATGAGCGAAGCGACGTTCAATATTAATGAAAAGCGCGACTTGCCGAACTCTGAGATGTTCTTGCAGCTTCACAAATCCGGCGTGATGGAATCTTTCGAGCAGAATTTTCAGGACTTCGAGACTGCAGCGACCTTGCGAAGCCTACGCCGTTTAGATCCGCCTGATTGTTCGAAGCACTAAAGATTACGGCCACAGCCATGCAGCGCCACGCACGCCACTGGAATCGCCATGGCGCGGCGGCGATAGCTTCGTGACGACCGTGTCTGAAAACACATATTTGGGCCACAGTTGGGGGACATCGGTATAAAGCCGTTGGATTTGCGACAGGCCGCCACCAAGCACGATGATATGTGGATCGAGTACGTTAATGATGCTGGCCGTCGCGCGGGCGAGCCGATCCACATAACGCTCCATCACCGCTTGAGCCGCCCGGTCGCCGGCTGCACTGCGTGACGCGATTTCGGTAGCCGGAATTTTCTCGCCCGTCGTCATCGCAAAATCCAAACTCAAACCCGTGCCGGAGATAAAAGTCTCGTTGCACCCGTTCAGGCCGCAGTAACAACGCGGGCCAGGCAATTCGTCGGACCGGGGCCAAGGCAGGGGATTATGTCCCCACTCACCTGTGATGGCGTTAGGTCCACGCAGAAGCTGTTTGTTGACGACAATGCCGCTGCCGGCACCCGTGCCGAGTATAGCGCCGAAGACCATTGAGTCTTCCGAACCCGCGCCGTCCACGGCTTCCGACAATGCAAAGCAGTCGGCGTCATTGGCGAGCCGCACCGGTCGCCCGATGGCCTCACTCAGGTCACGGTCGAGCGCATGGCCGATCAGGCAGACAGAATTGGCATTCTTAATAAGACCGGTGGCCGGCGAGATTGTGCCTGGGATACCGACACCAATGGAGCTTGGTGCGGTTTGGCTCAAATCCTGCGTTGCGGTATCGGCAGCCGCGACCAGATCTGCAATGGCCCGTATAGTTGCCGCGTAATCGCCGACCGGCGTTGGTACGCGTTGTCGAAAGCGCTCGGTACCTGTTCGATCGAGTGCTATGGCTTCGATCTTGGTACCGCCGAGATCAACCCCAATGCGGACGTGTGCCTTCACGCCATTTTCCTTTCGATTTTCGCTCGGCAATACGCTAACCCAGTTCCCGTTCTAGACAACACTATCATTCTATGACACCCAGACCCCCATGACCGCTCAGCCGCAAAGACCTCATAACCGCGATAATGACGCGTTGCGGTTTCCCTTCGCCGAAGCCCCCGCGCCCGGC